>NZ_DLNW01000014.1:0-26278 GCF_002478435.1 Pseudomonas sp. UBA7500
GCGGGTTCGCGGGCTGCTCGGCCAGCCCGGCCAGGGCGGTGCGCAGCAGGCGTGCATCGGCGCGCCAGCCCTCGACCCGCGCCGCCTGCTCGGGGTGGGCTGCCAGGTATAGTTCCACCTCGCGGCGGCGCGCCGTCTCGAGGCGTTCGTCGACATAGGCGTGCAACTCGTCTTCGGACGGGATCAGCCGGCTCATTTCAACCTCCGCAATGCCGGGGGCGGCGTATTGCCCTCGGCCAGTTCTCGCATTGCCGCACGCGCCCGTGACAGGCGCGACATCACCGTGCCGATGGGCACGTCCAGGGCCTGTGCGGCCTCCTTGTAGCTCAGGCCCTCGACAGTCACCAGCAGCAACAGCGCCCGTTGCTCGGTGGGCAGGCGCGCGAATGCGGCCAGGCCCGACTCGGCGAGCACGATATCCTCGGTGCTGCTGCCCACCGCCTCGTCGCGCCCGAACCACGCCAGCCAGCGGGCATGCCGGCGCTCGCGGCGCTTGGCGTCGATGAACAGCCGGTACAGGATCGCGAACAGCCAGGCGCGCAGGCTGTCATCGCCATGCTGCTGGCCGCGCCGGCTCAGGGCGCGCTCCACCGTGGCCTGCACCAGGTCGTCGGCGCTGCTGGCCTCGCGGGTCAGCCACAAGGCAAAGCGGCGCAGGCGCTGGAGCATGTCGCGCAACTGGTCGTCATCAAGATCGTTCATGGTCGGGGTTCTGGGCGGCTGGCAGTCAGTGTACGAGGCAGACGCTCGCCGCCGAAATTTATTCCCGCCGGCGTGGAATAAAACCTGGTGCGGTGCGTCGTACCGGCTCATTCACTGACCGGATCGCCGCCATGAGCACTCCGTTAAACGGTCGCGCCCGCACCCTGCGCCTGGCCGTCATCGGCCTGGGTATCGCCGCCCTGGGCGCAAGCTTTGCCTACGCTGCCGGCTGGATCGGCCCGCAGCGCCTGACCCCGCAACGTATCATCGACACCTTCGAGGCCCAGGCCGGGCACTACCCCGGCTATCGAAAGAACCACGCCAAGGGCCTGTGCGTGAGCGGCTATTTCGACAGCAGCGGCCAGGCTGCCAGCTGGTCGCGGGCCCGGGTGTTCAGCCAATCCAGAGTGCCGGTGATCGGACGTTTCGCCATCGGCGGCGCCAACCCGTTCAGCGCCGACGCCAGTGTCGCCACCCGCAGCCTGGCGCTGCAGTTCAGCAGCGACGACGGTCAGCGCTGGCGTACCGGCATGAACACCCCGCCAGTGCTGGCCGTCAGCGATGCCGCAGGGTTCTACGAACAGGTGCTGGCCTCGACGCCCGACCCGGCCACCGGCAAGCCGGACCCGGCGGCCCTGCAGGCGTTTTTCGCCAGGCATCCCGAAAGCGCCGCCTTCCGCCAGTGGGCCAGGGACTACAAGCCCTCCGACAGCTTTGCCAGCTCGGCCTTCAACAGCATCAACGCGTTTCGCCTGGTGGATGCGGCGGGCAAGGTGCAGTACGTGCGCTGGAGCCTGCAGCCGCACAGCGACTTCGCCCCGTTGCCAGCCCAGGTCGACGACAGGAACTTCCTTCAGCACGACCTGCAGCAACGCCTGGCCAAGGGCCCGCTGCGCTGGACCCTGCGCCTGACCCTGGCAGGCGCCGACGACCCGGTGGACGACCCCGCGCAACCCTGGCCCGCCACCCGCCAGCAGGTCGATGCCGGCACCCTGGTGATCGACCACGTCGATGCGCCCGAGCAGGGCGAATGCCGTGACCTGAACTTCGACCCGCTGATACTGCCCGACGGCATCCAGGCCTCGGCCGACCCGATCCTGGCCGCCCGCTCGGCAGCCTATGCCGAATCCTTCAACCGGCGCAGCCGCGAAACCGCCCTGGGGGCCCACCCATGAACCTGCACCCGTCCACCCGCTTCCACCCGCTGGCGCGCCTGCTGCACTGGCTGATGGCCGTGTTGATCCTGGCGATGCTGTTTGTCGGCGTGAGCATGGTCGCCGACCTCTCGCCCCGCCACCCCTGGCTGGTCAGCCTGCACAAGGCCATCGGCCTGGCCCTGCTGGTGCTGGTGGTGCTGCGCATCGCCACACGCCTGCGTTACGCCACCCCGCCCCTGCCCAGCGACCTGCCACGCCTGCAGCAGTGGGCCGCCAAGGCTTCGCACCTGCTGCTGTACGGGTTGATGCTGGGCATGCCGCTGATCGGCTGGGGCATGCAATCGGCTGGTGGCTACCCGCTGCCGTGGCAACTGCCGGCCATCGCGCCCCACGACCTGCGCCTGTACGCCCTGCTGCGCGCCCTGCACGGCTGGCTGGCGTACCTGCTGTTTGCCACCGTGCTGGTGCATATCGCCGCCGCACTGGTGCACGGTTTTGTCCGCCGCGATGGCGTGTTGCGCAGCATGTGGCCGGGGCGCTGAGCGCGCCGGCGCAGCAACAGGCAACCTACCTGGCAACGGGCATAACGTTAACACGTTAACTTTTTTCGCTCACAAGCCTGCAAAGGCTTTCGGGGCAAAAAGATAATATGTTAATTATATGCCCGCACCGCAGCAGCGGCTGCCGCCAGAACAACAACAAAAGGTAGATTGCATGTCGTTTTCCCGCCGTCCCCTGACGGCCAGCGCCGGCCTGTGCGCCGCGCTTGCGCCGTTGCTTGTGCAGGCCGATTTCATCCAGGACAGCAAGGCCAGCCTGGAGGCCCGCAACTTCTATTTCAGCCGCGACTTTCGCCAGCACGCCGCGCCCCAGAGCCAGGCGCGGGAGTGGGCCCAGGGCTTCATCCTGCGCATGGAATCGGGTTACACCGAAGGCACCCTGGGCGTTGGCCTGGATGCGCTGGGCGAGCTGGGCCTGAAGCTCGACTCCAGCAAGGCGCGCCGGGGCACCGGCCTGCTGCCGTTCGGCGCCAGCCAGGAGCCGGCGCACGACTACAGCGAACTGGGCCTGACCGCCAAGCTGCGCCTGGGCAAGAGCGTGCTCAAGCTCGGCACCTTGCAGCCCACCTTGCCGGTTGCCTCGATCAACGACGTGCGCCTGCTGCCCTCGACCTACAACGGCAGCCTGCTGACCTCGCAGGACATCGACGGCCTGACCCTGAACGTGGGCCGCCTGGAAAAACAGAACCTGCGCGACTCCTCGAGCAACGACCAGATGAGCTATGCCGGTGTCCAGAGCAGCCACCTGGACCTGGCAGGCGGCACCTACGCGCTGCGCCCCAACCTGGCGCTGAGCTACTACTACGCACAGATGCACGACCTCTACCGCCAGCAGTACGCCGGGCTGGTGCATGACCTGCCGCTGGCCGAAGGCGTGAGCCTGCGCAGCGACCTGCGCTACTTCGACACCCGCGAACAAGGCAACGCCAACCTGCGTTCCGCTGCGCGGGTGGACGGCGGGCGCATCGACAACCGCTTCTTCAACGGCATGCTGACCCTGGGCGTGGGCGCGCACAAATTCGGCCTGGGCTACCAGAACCTCTCGGGGGACGGCGACTTCGCCTACCCGGGGCTGGACCCGTACTCGGTCAACCTGGTGACGGTGAATGTGTTCACCAAGGCCGAAACCGATGCGTGGCAGGCGCGCTACGACTACAACTTCGCCGCGCTGGGGCTGCCGGGGCTGAGCTTCATGACCCGCTATGTGAATGGCAACCATATCCAGACCGCGACGGTGAGCGGCGGCAAGGAATGGGAGCGCGACACCGACATCGCCTATGTGGTGCAGAGCGGGCCGCTGAAGAACGTGAGCGTGCGATTGCGCAATGCGACGTTCCGTTCCAGTGGCGGGTTGACCAGCGATATCGACGAGAACCGCTTGATCGTGGGGTATACGCTGGCGTTGTGGTAATCGCCAAGGGGCCGCGTGGCGGCCCTTTCGCGGGGCAAGCCCGCTCCCACAGCCAAACCGCTGCCTTGCAGGACGGTGCAGACCCCGTGGGAGCGGGCTTGACCCGCGATGCGCCCAGCGCTATTTCACCTGCCCTCTTCCTAACATTCTTGGGAATGCTTATCATCTGCATCCTTTTTCCCCGGAAGTCGCCAGGATGAGCGCCCCCACCTCACCCGCCAACGCCGAAGTCGGCCAGCTCTACCAGCACCATCACCTGTGGTTGCAGCACTGGCTGCGCCGGCGCCTGAGCTGCCCGCAGCGCGCCGCCGACCTGATGCAGGACACCTTCGTGCGCATCCTCGCCTCGTCCGAGTCGCTGGAGCTGGTGCGCCTGCTGCGCGAGCCGCGCAGCTACCTGGCGACCGTGGCGCGGCGGGTGATGATCGACCACTTCCGGCGCCAGAAGCTCGAACAGGCCTACCTCCAAGCCCTGGCCGCCCAGCCGGTGTACGAGGAGATCTCGCTGGAAGAGCGCCTGCTGATTCTCGAGACCCTGCGCGAAGTCGACCGCCTGCTGGCCGGGTGCGGCGCCAAGGCGCGCCAGGCGTTCCTGATGGCCAACTGGCTGGGCATGACCTATGGCGAAATCGCCACGGCGCTGGGCGTTTCGCTCAGTTCGGTGAAGAAGTACATGTACAAGACCACCGAGCGCTGCCTGCTGCTCGCCTTCGACGAGCAGCCATGAGCAACGACCGCGAAGCGCAGCGCCAGGCGCTCAAGGAAGCCGCCCGCTGGCATGTGCAGCGCATGGCCGGCGATGCCAGCCCCGGCCTGGAACGGGCCTGGCGGGCATGGTTGGACAGTGCCCCGCAGAACGGCTGGGCCTGGGCCCGGGTCGAGCAGTTGCATGGGCAACTGGCCAGTGTGCCGGGTGGGCTGGCGTTCGATGCCTTCAAGCGTGCCGAAGCCCAGGGCCTGACCCGCCGCGGCGTGGTCAAGGGGCTGCTGCTGGCGACCGGGCTGGGGCTGGGTGGCTGGGCCAGCTACCGCAGTACTCCGGCGCAGGCGTTGCTGGCGGACGTGCACAGTGGCACGGGTGAAATTCGCAGCGTCACCCTGGCCGACGGTAGCCAGTTGGTGCTCGATACGGCGTCGGCGGTGAACATCCGCTTCGACAGCCGGCAACGGCTGATTCAGCTGGTGCGCGGGCGCATCCTGCTTACCAGTGGCAAGGATGTGCAGCAGCGGCCGTTGCGGGTGCAGACCGCGCAGGGCGTGGTGCAGGCGTTGGGCACACGCTTCAGCGTGGCGCAGCAGGCCGGGCGCAGCGAGGTCGAGGTGTTCGAGCATGCGGTGCGGGTCAGCCCCTTGCTGGGGGAGGCGCAGCGCCTGGAGAGCGGGCAGGCGTGCGGGTTCAGTGATCAGCGGGTGGATAGCCCGCAGCTGGCATCGGCCGCCCAGGCGGCGTGGAGCCTGGGGCAACTGGTGGTGGAGAACTGGCGGCTGGGTGATCTGCTCGACGAGCTGGGGCGGTACCGGCCGGGGTTGCTGACCTATGCGCCGCAGCTGGCAGAGCAGCGTGTGTCGGGCAACTTCTCGTTGACCGACAGTGATGCGGCGCTGTCGGCGCTGGCGCGCTCGTTCGATTTGCGAATCGAGCGGCATGGTCGGTACTGGGTGCGGGTGATGTAGGCGCCGGCCTTGTCTGGCCGGCTCTTGACCTGCACAGCGCAGTGTTTGATGCAGCAAAAAAAATTCCTCCCCCCGCGGTACCTTTTCTCATTCTCATCCGCCTTGTCTGAAACACCCCCTTTCGCGCATCCCTTCTGCATCCGACGAGGCCCCCATGTCACCCCGTTCCCCCCGCCTGCTCCCCGCCCACCTGCTGGCCGCCGCCATGGCCGCCAGCGTGCTGCCAGCCCCCTCGGCGATGGCCGATGAAGTCAGCAGCAGCCGCACGGCCTACAACATTCCGGCCGGTTCGCTGGCCAGCGTGCTCGGCGCCTTCGCCGCCGCCAGCAGCCTCAACCTGTCCTACGACGCCGCCCTTACCCGCGGCAAGCAGAGCCCCGGCCTGCAAGGCCAGTACGCCACCCTCGACGGCCTCGGCCGCATCCTGGCCGGCAGCGGGCTGCAAGCCTTCCCACAAGGCGACGGCAGCTACTCGCTGCGCCCGGCCCCCAGCAGCAACGGCGCCCTGGAACTGGGCGCCACCAACGTCGACGGCACCCGCACCAGCAGCACCGGCGACAGCACCGACAGCTACACCGTGCGCAGCGTCAGCATCGGCAAGGGTCAGCATTCGCTGCGCGAAACCCCGCAGTCGGTCACGGTCATCACGCGCAAGATGATGGACGAACAGAACCTCACCAGCCTCGAACAGGTGATGGAGAAAACCCCCGGCATCACCGTTCACGACTCGCCCATGGGCGGCAAGTACTTCTACTCGCGCGGCTTCATGATCGCCGGCCAGTACCAGTACGACGGCGTACCGCTGGATGTGGGCGGCAACTACGTGCAGGCCAACAGCTTCTCCAGCGACATGGCCTATTACGACCGCGTCGAGATCATGCGCGGCGCCGCCGGCATGATGAAAGGCGCCGGCAGCTCGGCCGGCGGGGTCAACTTCATTCGCAAGCGCGGCCAGGACAAGGCCGCCACCCACGTCACGCTGTCGGCCGGCACCTGGGACAACTACCGCGCCCAGGTCGACACCGGCGGCCCGCTCAACGACGCCGGCACCCTGCGCGGGCGCGCCGTGGTCGCCCAGCAGGACCGCAAGTACTTCTACGACATCGGCGAGCGCGAAGACCAGGTGGTGTACGGCGCACTGGACTACGACCTGAACGAGGACACCACCCTGGGCCTGGGCCTGGCCTACGAAAAGCTCGACGCCAAGCCCTGCTGGCAGGGCCTGCCGCGCTACAGCGACGGCAGCGACCTGAAGCTGTCGCGCTCCACCTGCCTGGGCGCGTCGTGGAACCACTGGGACAGCGAGCGAACCAGCCTGTTCGCCGACCTTACCCACCGTTTCAACGCAGACTGGGCGCTCAAGGTCGCCTCGATGTACACCCACAACGACCAGAACATGCAATACGCCATGGGCGAAGGCACCGTGCCGGTGGGCAGTACCCAGGGCGCCTCGAAGCTGTACTCCGGGCTGTTCGACTACGACCAGGACGACTACGGCTTCGACGCCAACCTGGACGGCCATTTCCAGGCCTGGGGCCTGGAGCACGAGATCATCGTCGGCGCCAACGCCAGCCGCTCCAAGGGCCGCGACCGCTACGAACTGATCAACCTGACCGAGCTGTACGGCGTCACCCAGAACCCGTTCAACCCCAACCCGCACATCCCCAAGCCGGGTGACTCGGTCTACGAGAAGGAGTCCTACCGCGGCGGGCCGATTCCGGTGACCTCCGACACCCGTCAGTTCGGCACCTACGCCACCCTGCGCCTGAAGCTGGCCGAGCCCCTTACCGCCGTGCTCGGCAGCCGCGTCAGCTGGTACCGCAACAGCAGCGACAGCTACACCCAGGCCTGGGACTACTGGCAGCGCAACCGCAGCCAGGAAAACGGCCAGGTGACGCCGTTCGCCGCGTTGATCTACGACCTGGACGACACCTGGTCGGTGTACGCCAGCTACGCCGACATCTTCCAGCCGCAAAGCACCTACACCAAGGCCGACGGCAGCTCGCTCAAGCCCAAGACCGGTGCCAGCTATGAGGTGGGGGTCAAGGCCGAGTGGTACCAGGGTCGCCTCAATGGCGCCTTCAACCTGTTCCGCAACACCGAGCAGGGTCGCGCCGAGGCTGACTACAACACGGTATGCGGCGGGTCGTCCGACGGTTTCTGCTACACCGACAGCGGCAAGGTGCGCGCCCAGGGCTTCGAGGCCGAGCTGAGCGGTGAGCTGATCGAGCGCCTGCAGGTGCTGGCCGGCTACACCTACACCCAGGTCGAATACCTCAAGCGCATCGACGACGAACGCCAGGACGCCACCTTCACCGCCAGCTACGTGCCCAGGCACATGGCGCGTGTATGGACCAACTACGACCTGGACGGCGCCCTGCAGCGCTGGAGCGTGGGCGGCGGGGTCAGCGCGCAGAGCGCCAACCACTTCGTGGACCGCAACACCAAGATGGTGCAGCCCGGCTACGCCCTGTGGAGCGCCCGCATCGGCTATCGCCTGGATGACAACTGGAGCCTGGCCCTCAACGGCAACAACCTGTTCGACAAGCACTACTACAGCAGCGTCGGCGCCGCTGGCTGGGGCAACTTCTATGGCGAGCCGCGCAACCTGATGGTGACCCTGCAAGGCGACTTCTAACCCACAGCAACAAGGCTGAAGTCAATTAAATGATTATTACTATCGTTTACAGGCTTTAGCCTTGGGGACAGCTGCGGCACAATGGCCGCCTTGCTCCTCTGCCTTGGATAGCCATGAACACCGCCCAGCAACCCCCGCTGCTCAAAACCCCCGCCTTCGACCTGCGTCCGCTGATGGTGGTCAACATGGCCTGCACCATGGCGATGATGGCCTTCGTCGCCCTGATCGGCCCCATCGCCCGCGTGCTGGGCCTGGCAGCCTGGCAGGCGGGGGCGGCGGTCACGGTAGCCGGGGTGGTGTGGATGCTGCTGGCGCGCCCCTGGGGCCGGGCCAGCGACCGCTTCGGTCGCCGCCGGGTGCTGCTGGTGGGCACCGCGGGGTTCACCCTGGCCTATTGGGCCCTGTGCCTGTTCATCGATGGCGCGCTGCGCTACCTGCCGGCCACCTCCCTGGCCTTTGCCGCACTGGTGATCGGCCGCGGCCTGATCGGTGCGTTCTATGCCGCCCTGCCGGTCGGCTGCGCCGCGCTGATTGCCGACAACATGCAACCGCAACAGCGCGCCCGCGCCATGGCCTCGCTGGGTGCGGCGAACGCCGTGGGCCTGGTGATGGGCCCGGCACTGGCCGCGCTGCTGGCGCGCCACAGCCTGAGCCTGCCGTTCTATGCGATGTCGGTGCTGCCACTGCTGGCATTGCTGGTACTGCAGTTCAAGCTCAAGGGTCAGGAGCTGCACCTGAGGCAACCGCCCCGCCCCGTCAGCCTGACCGACCCGCGCCTGCTTCGCCCGCTCACGGTGGCCTTCGTGGCGATGCTGTGCGTGTCGCTGGCGCAGATCACCGTAGGCTTCTTTGCCCTTGACCGCCTGGGCCTGGCGCCTGCCGATGCCGCCCAGGCGGCGGGCATTGCCCTGACCATGGTGGGTGCGGCGCTGATCTTCTCGCAGGTGCTGGTGAGCAAGCTGCAATGGCCGCCGCTGCGCATGATCCGTGTGGGCGGCTGCATCAGTGCGCTGGGTTTTGCCAGCGGCGCCCTGGCCGACAGCGTAGGCATGCTGTGGGCGTGCTACTTCGTCGCTGCGGCCGGCATGGGCTGGGTGTTCCCGGCGTTCCAGGCGCTGGCGGCGAACGCGGTGGATGCCGGTGAACAGGGCGCGACCGCAGGCTCTGTGGGCGCGGCACAGGCCCTGGGCACGGTGATCGGGCCGCTGGCCGGCACCCTGATCTACGCCCTGGACCCGCGCCTGCCGTACCTGATGGCCGCCTTGCTGCTGCTGTTGATCGCCTTGTGGCCGGTGCCTGCACGCCAGTAGGCGGGTTCGGCGACGGAATGTGTTTTAATGCGTCGCCCATTATTTTTGACATCAAGGCGGCTATGGACACGGGGACACGACTCAAACTGGTACGTGAACGCACCAAGCTCTCGCAACGGGAGCTGGCCAGGCGCAGCGGCCTGACCAACTCGACGATTTCACAGATCGAGCAGAACCGCGTCAGCCCATCGGTGAGCTCGTTGAAAAAGCTGCTGGAAGGCATCCCGATGTCGTTGGCGGAGTTCTTCAGTTTCGACGAACCGCCGCGCGAAGAACGCTTCGTGTTCCGCGCCAACGAGCAGCCCGACCTGGGCAGTGGTGGCTTGCGCATGCTGCTGGTCGGCGCCAGTGTCGAAGGTCGGCAGATGCGCATGCTGCGCGAGCTGTATGCGCCGGGCGCCGACTCCGGCGAAGAGCCGATCGTGCACACCGAGGGCGAGGAATGCGGCCTGGTGACCCGTGGCACCATCGAGTTGCGGGTAGACGGCCAGGTCAGCGTGCTGAACTCCGGCGACGGCTACTACTTCCCCACCACTCTGCCCCACAGCTTCAAGAACATCGGCCAGGACGAAGCCGAGATCATCAGCGCCAACACCCCGGCGAACTTCTGATGAGCATCGCTGCAAGCGGCAAGCTGGCTCGGCCTCGCTTGCCGCTTGCCGCTTGCAACGGCCCTTCTACATCCAGCCCAGCCAGTGCCACCATGTTGCGGCGAACACCAGCATCAACCCGTACCCCACCAGCGTCACCACGATCCCGACCTTGGCAAACTGCCGCGCGTTGAAGGTTTCGGTACCCAGGCACACCATGTTCTGCGGTGCGTTGATCGGCAGGATGAACCCGTAGCTGACCACAAACCCCAGCACCATGGTCATGCCCAGGCGGCTGAAATCCCCCGGCAAGGTCTGCAGCACCGCGATCAGTATCGGCAGCAGCGCTGAGGTCAGCGCCGTGGCACTGGCAAAGCCCAGGTGGATCACGATCAGAAACGCCGCCAGAATCGAGAACACCCCCAGCGTGCCCAATTGATCCAGCCCGGTATTGGCCACCACCTGCCCGCCCAGCCATTGCCCGGCCTGGGTGGTCAACAGGGTGGTGCCCAGGCTGATGCCGACGCCGAACACGATCACCGTGCCCCACGGAATACGCGCCTGCACATCCTTCCAGGTCATCACCCCGAAGCGCGGCAGCAACAGCAGCACCAACCCGGCGTAGGTGGTCGAGGTGGTGTCGAAGTGATGCAGCTTGCCCTCGGTGGCCCAGGCCAGCAGCAACAGCAGCGACACCCCCAGCAGACGCTTCTGCGCCCCGCTCATCGGCCCCAGCGCCTGCAACTGCTCGGCTACCGCCGCCTTGCCGCCGGGAATGCTGTCGCTCTCGGGGGGCAGCATCCTGAGCACCAGCACGATCAGCACCACCGACATGATCAACGCCCACGGCGCCCCGGCGATCAGCCAGTCGATCCATGACACCCGTGCACCGAGCATCTTGTCCATGAAGCCGACCGTCAGCAGGTTCTGCGCGGCTGCGGTCTGGATGCCGATGTTCCAGATGCTGGTGCCCTGGGCCACGATGATCATGATGCCGGCGGCGATGTTGGAGCGCTTGTTCACGCCGAACGCGGCGATCACGCCCATCATGATCGGCACCACGCAGGCACTGCGCGCCGTGGCACTGGGCACCACCAGGCTGAGCAGGATGATCACCACCATCGCCCCCAGCAGAATGCGTCGGGTGCTCACGCCCACACGGTTGAGCGTGACCAGCGCGATGCGCCGGTCCAGCCCGGTGTGGGTCATCGCCGCTGCGATGAACAGGGCCCCCACCACCAGCGCCAATGCCGGGTTGGCAAAGCCCGTCAGGGCCATGCTCACGGCTGCCGACGAGCCGTAGATCACCGACGGGTCAGCAAGGGTCGGTGCGGTGCCCAGCAAAAATGCCAGCAGCGAGGTGATCATGATCGCACTGGCTTCGTACGACACCGCCTCGGTGATCCAGATCACCACCGCAAAGGCCAGGATCGCCAGCACGCGGTGACCGGCCACCGGCAGGTCGGCCGGCAGCGGCAACAGCAGCACGCCGACCAGCGCGACGATGCCCAGCAGCAGGCCCACGGGCAACAGGGGTTGAGCGCCAGGCGCTGCGGGAGGATTGGCGGGGGTACTCATGGGCAGGACTTCTTTGGCAACAAAACAGGCCCCTATCATCCCCAGCGCCTGGCCGGTACGCGCTGACGCGGGTCAATACATGGCCAAGACGCCCTGACCAGAGCGCTTTGTAGGACATTCCAACAGCCTGTGGCGCGGCGACCCGTAAGCTCGAAAAAGACTGACCGGTCATTTGTAGTGAATAAAAAAAATCACTACAAAACCTATTGACGGCATTCGTTGCCCCTTGCATGATGAGGCCGTCTCCCTGATCGGGAGCGCTGGCAAAGGGTGTTCCAGACAGTTCGAGCGGTTTCGGGCTGTCCGTGGAGAGGGACTGTCCAAAAGGCAGAGTGAAGAAAGCCCCTGTTGCGACGCTGCTGTAGCAGCCTTGGTAGATCGCTACATGAAGTAGCGCAGGTTTGAACTCACCAACGACGAATAGGTAATAGGGGGCTTTATGATCAACTTGAACAACCAACCCACCATCGACCAATTGGCTCAGCTGTTCGCTGCCCGCAAGGACAGCCTCGATGACCACCTGCTGTGGGTCAGTGCCACAGGTGACGTGCACATCGACAAGATGCCGCCGCACACTGTCGAAGAGGCGATCGATGCGAAGCGTGAAATGCGCGCCCGTTTCAGGATGTTCCGCCGTGGCAAGGGCTACGTCGGCAAGAAGGCAGCGGCAGACACCGCGTTTGTCGCCAAGGTGCTGGAGACCCTGCAACAGGAATGGCCCGCCATCCGCGAGCGCCAGGACGTGAAGGTGATCGACCGGCTGTGCTGAGCCAGGCGAATTGAAAAAGGCGACCTTCGGGTCGCCTTTTTCATGCGTGCCTTATCGCCTCATCGCGGCTCCGGCTCGCCCCACCGTCTGCGCACATTCCCTGTGCGCCACGACAGGGCGTAACCGCAGGCATCAGGCCTGACGACGAAACCGCGGGTGCTCCATCGGCACGGCGTCGGTGGCCAACGCCCGGGCCCGGTCCACACCGCGCACCAGCGCACGGCTCATGGTTTCACCCGGGCACGAGGGGTAGTACTCCTCGAACAGCGCCTTGCCCCGGCGCCCGTACACCCCCAGGAACATCTGCGTGGCCCCGGTGCGCGACAACCGCACCTGCACGTCGATGCTGGTGCCATCGCTGAGTTCTTCGTCATGGCTGCGGCTGTGCAGCTGAGAGTCGGCCCACGCCCAATAAGTCTCTTCCCTGATGCGCATCGCACTGCTCCTTGTTCGTTCGAACCGACAGTAAGGCATACAACCGCCAAGGGGGCTAGCGACAGCCGTCGCCCCATTGAGCGAGGTCAAGAAAGCCGCATAAAACGGCAGATTCAGCGTACCGGTCGTCTGTTTGCGAAATAGCCTACAACCCGCATGAAAAAGCCCCACACACCGCAGCACAGGCTGGATGGCGGGGCCTCTTCGGCGTCGTGGCTACTTCTTGCGCAGGCCCGGCAGAAACCGGCGGCGCTCGCTGCGCGGTGGCACCGTGGAGCGCACACGTACCGGCGCGTCTTCCAGGGTCATGTTGGCAAACCCCAGCTGGAACGCTGCTTGCCCGCAACGCACCTGGCTGTTGATGGGAAACTCGTCACCATCGTCTTCGAAATACGATTCCTTCATACCCGGCTCCCCTGCTGTGGATCACTACCGGCACGCAGATGAATGCCTAGGAAATAGTGACCTGTTGCTTTCAGAGACTAGCCGGACATTTGAAGACTGCCTGGTCACTTATTGTCGCACCCGACCAGTGGCCTATGGCTACCTGAGTTTGACCGCGGTGCCGGTAACGAACACCACCACCATGCCGCCACGGGCCGACGGCATGCTGATTTCGTAATCCAGGCCGATCACTGCATCGGCCTGCAGGCTGCGGGCGCGCTGGCGGATTTCGTCGGTGGCCTGGATGCGCGCTTCTTTCAGGGCGCTTTCCAGGGTTTGCGAACGGCCGCCGAAAAAGTCGCGAAAGCTGGTGAAGATGTCGCGTACCACGTTGATGCCCTGCACCGATTCGGCGCTGACTACATCCAGGTAGGCCGCGACTTCGCGCCCTTCGACAGTGCCAGTGGTGGTGAGGATCATTGCATACTCCTGAGCGTTGTCGGGACATGCCCCGACCCAAAAGAACGCGATGGTAACAAACCCGCACTTTCGCCGCCCGTCACTTGCGGCCCGCCCAAGTGCGGCTATTTTCATTGGAACGTTGTTACAGCGTATTAATACTTCGGACGGAGTCGAAGCATGTCGATACCACGTTGTATGAGCGTTCTTGCATTGGGCCTGGTGCTGGCCGGGCTGGCGGGCTGCAGCAGCATCGATGCCCGCACCACACAATACGTCGGGGCGCCCCATCCTTCGCCCACCGCCGCGGCTACGGTCGAGGTACTGCGCAGCGAACCGACCCGCCCCCATGTCCGCCTGGGCGAGATCGTGGTCGATGCCAGCGTGTCCCCGCCACCACCGATCACCGACGTGGAGCAGAAGCTGCGCGAACAGGCCGCCAGTATCGGCGGTGACGCCGTCGTGGTGGTCTACGACCGCATCCAGCCGGTTTCGGCCTATGTCAGTGGCCCGCTCTGGGACCGCGATATCCGCTCCATCGACGGACGCAAGCTCAAGGGCATCGTCATCAAGTATCAGTGACCCTGTGGTCGCCGATGGTGCCGGCGCCAGCCTACGCGCCCATTCGCCCCCTTCGGCCCCTGCCTCGCTGGCAAGGCCGGCCCCTGCCCAGAAGCGCAACATTGAACAGGCACCACCGTCATGCAAAGGACCACCGCCACTTGTCTCGTACTGCCCTGCGCCCTGCTGTTCCTGCAGCACGCCCTGGCGGACAACGCCGAAACCGCCAACAAGAGCAACAACCCGCTCAACCTGGCACCGGGCCTGAACCTGCAGGACTACTACACCCCCTCGGTGTACGACAGCAACGTGCATACCAACGATTTTCTGGTGCGCGGCACCCTGCCGGTCGCCCCTGGCGAACTGCTGCCGGTACCGCAACTGCTGCGCGCCACCCTGCCCATCAGCACCCGACCCGACCCCCACGGCGGCTACAGCACCGGCATCGGCGACCTGAACCTGTTCGACATCTTCCTGCTCAAGACCGAAGGCGTGCAGTTGGGCATCGGCCCGCAGCTCACCGCCCCCACTGCCGAGCACGACGAGCTGGGCACCGGCAAGTGGCAGGCGGGGCTGGCGGCGGTGGCCATCGACGCCTCGCCACGCGGGCTGCTCGGGGCGCTGGTGCAGTACCAGAGCTCGTTTGCCGGCGACCATGACCGCGCCCACGTCGAAACCGCCACCCTGCAGCCATTCATCATCCACAACCTGCCCAAGGGCTGGTACCTGCGCTCCACCGGCACCTGGACCTTCGACCTGAAGAACGACACCCACTACATCCCGCTGGGGCTGGGCGTGGGCAAGGCCTGGAAGGCCGGCAGCAACATCCTCAACGCCTTCATCGAGCCGCAGTGGACGGTGGAAAAGAAAGGTGAAGGCCTGCCGCAGTTCACCGTGTTCGCCGGCCTCAACGTGACCTTCGGCAAGTAGCCAGCCCATGACCGGACCCTCCGGCAGCCAGCACCCTGTGCGTTCAATTGAAGGAGCACCACCATGCATACCCGACCTGTCCTGCGTTACCTGCCGGTGCTCGTGCTCACTGGCGCGCCGCTGCTGGTGCAGGCCGACAACGCGCGTGACTGGCAGAACATCCCGATCGACCTGAACATGGTGTTCGGCTACTACAACCGCATCGACACCAACACCCCGATCGACACCGCCCTGCCCATCGACGGCCTGTCCCTGGATGCCGACCTCTACATCCTGCGCCTGGCGCGCTCGTTCAGCATCGACGGACGCAACAGCGCGATCCAGCTGGTGCAGCCGTACGCCGACGTGTCGGCCTCGTTCGACGATGCACGTTTCTTCAATGGCACCAAGCACAACGGCGGCATGGGCGACACCCAGATCGTGTTCGCCCACAACTTCTTCGGCGGCCCGGCGCTGACCGCCGAGGAGTTCGCCAACTGGACCCCGGAAACCTTCATGACCGGCGCCGTATGGCTCACCGTGCCCAATGGCGACTACGCCAAGAACCGCGTCATCAACATCGGCGCCAACCGCTGGGTGGTCAAACCCGAAATCGGCTTCGGCCACCCCATCGGCCCCACCTGGCTGGAGGTCAACACCTGGGTTTCGCTATTCGGCGACAACGACGACTACCTGGGCGACAACAAGCTGGAGCAGAAACCGCTGTATGCCGTCGAAGGCCACTACAGCTACACCATCAACCGCGGCCTGTGGGCTTCCCTCGACGCCACCTACAGCTTCGGCGGCGAAACCCGCATCAACGGCGAAAACCAGGACAACAAGCAGGCCAACACCCTGGTCGGTGCCAGCCTGGGCTTCATGCTCTCGCCGCAGTTCGGTGGCCTGATCGCCTACACCGACACCGTGTCCGAACGTACCGGCTCACCCGATGTGAACACCTGGACCTTGCGCCTGAACTACGCCTGGTAGCCATGGGAGGCCTGATGAAGCGTTCGCACCGACTCACCTGCCTGGCCCTGCTGGCCCTGTTGCCGGCCCTGGCAAAGGCTGCCGACCCGCTCGACCCCAGGGCCCTGACCGCGCTGTCGAACATGGGCAGTTACCTGCACCGCCTGCAGGCCTTCAGCCTGAGCACCCGCAGCGAAACCGACCAGCAGCTCGACAGCGGCCCCACGGTGACCTTCACCCACCACACCCAGGTGCTCGCCCGCCAGCCCGACAAGCTGTTCGTCAGCGTCGACCAGGGCTCGGCGGCGCGCCAGTTCTTCTACGACGGCAAGCAGTTCACCCTGTATGACGGTCGTCACGGCTACTACAGCAAAGGCGCGGCGCCGGCGACCATCGAGCAACTGCTCGGACAACTGAGCGAGCGCTACGCCATCACCCTGCCGCTGGCCGACCTGTTCCGCTGGAACGCCCAGACCGCGAAACAGGTCGGCATCACCCAGGCCACGCTGATCGGCAGCGAATCCCTCGACGGCCAGGCCTGTACCCACTACGTGTTCCGCCAGCCCGACATCGACTGGCAACTGTGGCTACGCGAAGGCGCGCAGCCGTTGCCGTGCAAGCTGATGATCACCCGCCGCGACGACCCCGAGCGCCCGCGCCATAGCGTGACCTTCGACTGGGACCTGAGCACGCCCATCAACCCGGCAGCCTTCGACTTCACCCCGCCGGCCAAGGCCGTGGCGGTGCCGCTGCGCGAACCGAACGAGGGCCGCCAGCCATGACGCCACTGCGTACCTGCCTGCACCTGGGCCTGATCGCCTGCCTGCTGACACCGCTGATGGCCGACGCCTGGCAACTGCGCGGCGGCGGTGGCGGGCGTACCTTCGTGGTGCCCTATCACGCCGGGGGCGGCCATTTCGCCCCCCCGCCGCCGCATTACCAGCCGATGCCGCACCCGATGCCCCCGCATCCGCAGCCGATGCCGCCCCACCCGGCGCCGCCTCCGCATCCGCAGCCCGGCCCAGGGCCGCACCCACCGGGCCCGCCACCGCATCCACCGGGCCCTGGCCCTCACCCGCCCGGCCCCGGCCCGATGCCGCCACCACCGCCACCGCCACCGCCGCACCCGGACGACTGGTATCACCCCTGGGCCGCCGCTGCCGTGGTCGGTGCCACCACTGCCACGGCCATCGCCATCGGCACCCAGGTGGCCGAGGTACCGCCGGACTGCGTGTCGGTGGTCGCCAACGGCGTGGCCTACCAGCACTGCGGCGCCACCTGGTACCAGCCGCAATACGTCGGCAGCAACGTGCAGTTCATCGTGGTGCCTGCGCCATGGTGAACCCACCCGACCCAAAGGAATGCCCATGAGCGCCCTCACCGACATCAATGCCCTGCACGCCGCCATCGCCGCCTCTGTGCTGGGCCAAGACCAGGTGATCCGCCAGATCCTGGTGGGCCTGCTGGCCAACGGGCACGTGCTGCTCGAGAGCCTGCCGGGCCTGGCCAAGACCCGCACGGTCAAGGCCCTGGCCCGGCACCTGGATGCACGCATGAGCCGCATCCAGTTCACCCCCGACCTGCTGCCCTCCGACATCACCGGCGCCGAGGTGCTGCAACAGGTCGAGGGCCAGCACCAGGTGCGCTTCCAGCCCGGCCCGCTGTTCGGCAACCTGATCCTGGCCGACGAGATCAACCGCGCCCCGGCCAAGGTGCAGGCGGCGCTGCTCGAAGCCATGGAGGAACGCCAGATCACCGTGGCCGGCACCAGTCACAGGCTGCCCGACCTGTTCATGGTGATCGCCACCCAGAACCCCATCGAGCAGGAAGGCACCTACCCGCTGCCCGAGGCGCAGATGGACCGCTTCCTGATGAAGGTGCTGCTGGATTACCCCGCGCCGGCCGATGAAGGCCAGGTGTTGCAACTGCTGCGCCAGGAGGAACAGCGGGCGGCGGCCAAGGCGGCCAGCGACAGCTTCAGCCTCGGCCAGGAGGTGATCTTCCAGGCCCGCCGGGAAGTGGCGGCCATTCACGTGGCCCCGGCCATCGACAGCTACCTGATCGCACTGGTCAACGCCACCCGCCACCCCGCCGACTACGACGCCGACCTGGCGCGCTGGCTGCAGTTGGGCGCCAGCCCGCGCGGCGGCATCGGCCTGGACCGCTGCGCGCGCGCCGATGCCTGGTTGCAGGGCCAGGACTTCGTCTCGCCCGACAACGTGCGCGCCATGCTCCACCCGGTGCTGCGCCATCGCCTGCAACTGAGCTACGACGCGGTGGCCGACGGCGTGACCAGCAGCGAGGTACTCGACCGCCTGCTCGACAAGGTGGCCATCCCGGCCTGAGGACCGCATATGCCAGCACCGGCGCAGCAACCCGACGGGCACGTCTACGTATCGCTGGCGCAGCTGATGGCGCTGGCGTTCGATGCCCGCGGCCTGAGCTTTCTGGCGCGCCAGCCCAGGGCCAGCGTGCTGGCCGGCAGCCACGCCTCGCGCCTGCGCGGGCGCGGCCTGAACTTCGACGAGCTGCGCCGCTACCAGCCCGGCGACGACCTGCGCCATCTCGACTGCAGGGCCAGCCTGCGCACCGGCACGCCGGTGGTACGCACCTTCACCGAAGAACGCGACCGCCCGGTGCTGGTGGTGCTCGACCAGCGTATGTCGATGTTCTTCGGCTCGCAGGTCAGCTTCAAGTCGGCGCTGGCCGCGCAACTGGCCGCGCTGTGCGCGTGGATCGCGCTGGCGGCAGGCGACCGGGTCGGCGCCCTGCTGTTCGACGACACCCGCATCGAATACCTGGCGCCGCTGCGCAGCCGCAGCCGGGTCCAGGCGATCTGCGCCAGGGCCGCACAGTTCAACCAGGCGCTGTCGGCGGATGTACCCGATGGCGATGCTGCGCACGGCCTCGACACAGTCCTGCAGCGCTGCCTGGCGCTGGCCGCGCACGACTGCCTGATCTGCTTCATCAGCGACTTCGCCGGTGCCGGCGAACGCACCCTGCATCAGTTGCGCCAGTTGCGTACCCACAACGACGTGATCGCGTTGCAGGTCTACGACCCGCTGGCCCTCGACCTGCCACGCCAGGGGCGCCTGCTGGTGACCCAGGGCCAGTTGCAGGTGGAGCTGGCGGTGGAGCGGCGTCAGGTGCACAAACCCTTGAGCGAGTTTCTCAGTGGCCGCCTGCACGACGTGGCGCAGATGCTGCGCCGCAGCCAGGTGCCGCTGCTGATGTTCAGCACCGCCCTGCCTGCCGCCCAACAGCTGCGCATGGAACTGGGCAAGCTGCGCAGGCCACCGGCATGAGCGCGCCAGTGCCCAGCGTCGACCAGCTCAAGGAGCTGGCGCTGCCGCCCGCCGTCAGCTACTGGCCACAAACCTGGGGCTGGGCGCTGCTGGCGGCATTGCTGCTGGCCGGGCTGCTGCTGTGGGCGGCGCTGCGCCTGCGCCGCTGGCAGCGCGACCGCTACCGCCGCCAAGCCCTGGCACGCCTGCGCCAGCTGGAACAGGCAATGGCAGATCAGACCCGGCGCGTGCAGGCCCTGCGCGAAGTGCCCGAGCTGCTCAAGCGCGTGGCCCTGTCGATGCCCGAGGCTCCGGCCGTGGCCCCGCTGCATGCCGCCGACTGGCAGGCGTTTCTGGTGAGCCATTCAAGCACCCCGCTGCCCGCCGACTTCGCCTGGCAACTGGCGCAGCTGGCCTATGCCCCCGACAGCCGCCTGCACGAAATCGATGCGTCAGCGCTGTTGGGCTACAGCCGCGCCTGGGTGGAGCATCATCATGTGGCAGCTTGATTACCCCTGGCTGTTGCTGATGCTGGCGCTGCCCTTGCTCGGCTACCGCTACCTGCCGCCCTATCAGGAAGCCCGCAGCGCCTTGCGCGTACCGTTCTTCGAGGCCATCAGCCAGGCCACCGGGCAGCGTCCGCGCCTGCCCGGCACCCGGGCCAATCGCTGGCAGTTGCTGTTGCACTGGCTGGTGTGGGCACTGCTGTGCCTGGCCGTGGCACGCCCGGTGCTGGTCGAGCCCCCCATCGAGCACCAGGCACCGGTACGCGACCTGATGCTGGCCATCGACATCTCCCAGTCGATGCAGACCGTCGACCTCAAGAACGCCGACGGCAAACCGGTTTCGCGCATCAGCGCGGTCAAGGCGGTGGTCGCCGACTTCATCGCCAGGCGCCAGCAGGACCGTCTCGGCCTGGTAGTGTTCGGCAGCGGCGCCTACGCCCAGGCACCGCTGACCCTGGACCACGCCAGCCTGTCGATCCTGCTGCAGCAGACCGACGTCGGCATGGCCGGGCCCAACACCGCCATCGGCGATGCCATCGGCCTGAGCCTCAAGCTGCTGGAGCAGGCTCACGAGCCGCAGAAGGTGCTGATCCTGCTGACCGACGGCAACGACACCAGCAGCGCCATCACCCCCGCCCACGCCGCCCAGATCGCCGCGGCCCGCGGGGTGGTGATCCATACCATCGGCATCGGCGACCCGCAGGCCGAAGCCGAGGCCAAGGTCGACCTGCCGACCTTGCAGCAGATCGCCACCGTCACCGGCGGGCAGTTCTTCCGGGCCCAGGACCGCGATGCCCTGCAACAGGTGTACGCCACCCTCGACACGCTCACCCCGCACGCGGTGAAGACCTACAGCCACCAACCCAAGCGCGACCTGTTCTGGCTGCCGCTGGGCGCGGCCCTGTTGCTGCTGACGCTGTACCACCTGCTCGCCCTGGCGGCAGCGTGGTGGCGCAGGCGCCTGCCAGTGGAGGCGCCCGCGCATGGACATTGACCTGAACAACCTGCACTTTCTGCGCCCGCTGTGGCTGTGGCTCTGGCTGCCCGCCGTGCTGCTGGTGCTGGCCTGGCGCCGCCAGCGCGGCCAGGCGCTGAACGTGAGCATTGCCCCGCAACTGCTGGCGCACCTGCGCATGGACGGCCACGACCGGCACCGCATTCGCCCCATACACCTGCTGGCGGCCCTGCTCGCACTCGGCGCACTGGCCGCTGCCGGCCCCACCTGGGAGCAGGACCGCCCGCAGTTTCTCGACAACCGCGCGCCGTTGATCCTGGCCCTGGACCTGTCCGGCTCGATGGACGCCAGCGACCTCTCGCCCACCCGCCTGGAGGCCGCCAAGCACAAGCTGCACAGCCTGGTGCAACGCCGCCAGGGCGCAGCCACCGGGCTGATCGCCTATGCCGGCAGCGCACACCTGGTGCTGCCCCCCACCCGCGACCCGGCGCTGCTCGACAGCTTCATCCAGGCGCTGGGCAGCGACCTGATCGAACAGCCTGGCAAGAACGTTTTGGCCGTGGTGGGGCTGGCCCGCCAACTGATCGCCGCCGAGCCCGGCCCCGCCACCCTGGTGCTGCTCACCGACGGTGCCGACACCACGCAACTGGCCCCGCTGGGCAAGGCCCTGGACGCCAGCCTGCTACAGGTACTGGTGCTGGCGGTGGGCAGCAGCGATGGCGGCCTGGTCAGGGGCGCCGACGGTCAGCCGCGCACCGACAGCAACGGCCGGCCGCAACTGGGCCGCTTCGACAAGGCCGGCCTCGAACAACTGGCCAGGGCGCTGGATGCACCACTGGGCAGCCTGACCCTCGACGATGACGACCTGGACTGGATCGAGGCCCATGCCCAGCAGCACTTCGCCGACGCCGACCCGGCCAGTCAGCAGCTGCGCTGGAAAGACGCCGGCTACTGGCTGTGCTGGCCGTTGCTGCTGATCGCCCTGTTGTGCATCCGCCGCGGCTGGAGCCTGAACTGGAGCGCGTGCCTGCTGCTGGGCCTGGTGCTGGCCCCGGACGGGGCGCGCGCCAATGCCCTGGTGGATGCATTCATGACCCCCGACCAGCAGGGTCGCTGGGCCTTCGAACACCACCACCTGCCCGCCGCGGCGGCGCACTTTCAGGACCCTTACTGGAAGGGCATTGCCGCCTACCAAGGGGCCGACTACGACCTGGCGCTGGCCAGTTTCGCGCGCCTGCACACCGCACCGGCCTATTTCTACCTGGGCAATATCTACACCCGCCGCTTCAAGTTCGACCAGGCCATCGCCGCCTATCGCCAGGCACTGGCCCTGCAACCGGGGTTTGCCGAGGCCCAGGCCAACCTCGCCCTGGCCATCGCCCTGCAGAGGGACACCGAGTCGGCGCAGCAGAACGCCCCAGAGGTGCAGGCCGACCAGGTGGCCTTCGACAAGCCGGCCGGCAAGGGCCCGAGCAAGCAGGTGCAGACCCCGCAGGCGACCTCGGACGCCCTGTGGCTGCAGAACCTCACCACCTCGCCCGCGCAGTTTCTCAAGCGCAAGTTCAGCCTGCAGGACCAGGCTGCCAGGGGGGCGCCATGAGGCTTGTCGGCCTGCTCCTGGCCTGGCTGCTGTGCAGCTGTGCGCTTGCCGCCGACCCGCAGTTGCGGGTGCAGGCGCAACTGCTGGGGGGCGACAGCGTGGTGGTGGGTGAAACCGTGCAGTTGCAGTTGGACGTGCTCACCGACACCTGGTTCACCGGCGCCCCGCAGTTGCCGACGCTGAGCGTGCCCGGCGCACTGGTCACCCCGCCCGGCGACCAGGCCCAGCACCTGACCCTGAACCTGGACGGCAGCACCTGGTTCGGCATGCGCTACCTGTACCCGATCACCGTGCAGCAGGCCGGCACCCTGGACATTCCCGCACTGACCGTGACGGCCCGGCCGGGCAATGCCGCGGCCGCCCTGAGCGCCACCACGGCGGCGCTGCACCTGCGCGTGCAACTGCCGACCGGGGTCGAGCCGGGCCAGGCGGTGCTGGTGGCCAGCGCCCTGAGCCTGACCCAGCAGGTGAACCCGGCCAGCAGAACACTCAAGGTGGGTGACAGCCTTACCCGCAGCGTGACCCTGCAGGCCCAGGGCGCGCCGAGCCTGATGCTGCCGGTGACGGCGCTGCAGGCTGTGCCGGGCCTGAGCCTCTACCTCAAGACGCCCCAGGTGCAGGCCCTCGACGATGGCCGTGACCACGTCGTGGGCGGCCAGCGCATCGACACCGCCAGCTACCGCATCGAGCAGCCCGGCAGCTACCAGCTGCCCGCCGTGCAGGTGCACTGGTGGAGCACCACCGACCGGGCCCTGCGCAGCACAACGCTGCCTGCCGTGCCCTTCACCGCCAGCGCCGGCCCTGCCTACACCCCGGTGTTCTCGGTGGCCGACGATCTGCAGCGCCTTGGCCAGCAGGGCCGCCTGCACCTGTCGCGGCACTGGCTCGGCGCCGCCCTGGTGCTCGCGGCACTGGGCCTGGCGTGGCGGGTGTGGCGTAGCCGCGGGCCGACCTGGCTGGCCCGCTGGCGGCACTGGCAGGCCCGACGCCAGGCCCGTCGCCTCGCCTCTGCCGAGCATGCATGGCAACAGGTGCCCGTTGATCTGGCCAGGCATCCGCCACAGCTCACTGCGCTATACCTGTGGTTCAGGCGCAGCCAGGGCAGCGTGCGCCTGGCCACGGCCGACGACACCACCCTGCTGGCGCTGCTGCGACGCGGCTACGGCGCAGACGGCGCCCCCGATACGCTGCTCGCTGCGCTCAAGGCCGAACTTGCACAGCTTCATGCACGGCATTCACCGCGCCAGCCTGCCGCGCCCGCGCGCCACGGCCTGCGCCCGCTCAATCCAATGCAGAACAGGGAGTCGCGATGAAACCCAGTCCGAGTGTTCGTGGGTGGCTGCTGCTGGTGTTGCTGCTGCACTGGCCATTGTCGGCCCAGGCCGATGCGCCGCTGCCCTCATGGCACCAGGGCGCCGCCAGGGCCGCCCTCGTGCAGTTCGTCGAAAGCGTCACCCGCGAGGGCGACCCGCAGTTCGTGGCCCCCGCGCAACGCATCGCGGTGTTCGACAACGACGGCACCCTGTGGAGCGAACAGCCCGCCTACTTCCAGGTGCTGTTCGCCTTCGACGAGATCCGCCGCATGGCCCCCGAGCACCCCGAGTGGAAGGCCACCCAGCCGTTCAAGGCGGTGCTGGAAAACGACCAGAAGGCCCTGGCCGCCGCCGGCATGGACGGCCTGCTGAAAATCATCGGCGTGACCCATACCGGGGTCAGCACCGAAGCCTTCATCGGCCATGCCAGGGCCTGGCTGGCCAAGGCCCGTCACCCCACCCACCAGCGCCCCTACACCGAGATGATCTACCAGCCCATGCACGAGCTGCTCGACTACCTGCGCAGCCAGGGCTTCAAGGTGTACATCGTCTCCGGGGGCGACACCGCGTTCATGCGCGCCTTCGCCGACGAGGTGTACGGCGTGCCGCCCGAGCAGGTGATCGGCTCCAGCTTCGTCACCGAATACCAGCTGGTCGACGGCGTGCCGGCCCTGCTGCGTACCGCCAGGATCGCGCACAACGATGACGGCCCGGGCAAGCCCGAAAGCATCGACGCGATCATCGGGCGTCGGCCGATCCTGGCCTTCGGCAACTCCGACGGCGACCTGCAGATGCTGCAATGGACCGCCGCCGGCAAGGGCCCGCGCTTCATGGGGCTGGTGCACCACACCGACGCGAAACGTGAATGGGCCTACGACCGCCAGTCGCAGGTCGGACGGCTGGACAAGGCGCTGGACGAAGCGCGCCGCCAGCAATGGACAATCGTGGACATGGCGGCCGACTGGGCCCGGGTATTCCCGTTCGAGCCTGCCTCCACCCCGCAATCGCAGTGACGCGGTAACGAGCAAAGCAGTGATGCAACCGACATGTCGCCTGCGGGCGGCTCGAATGGCGAAAGGGAGGCAAGTCAGATGACTCGCATACGCAGATGGGCACCGCAGCTCGCGCTGGTCGCGGCCACGGTGATGGGGCTCGCGACAGGGGCGGCAAGTGCCGCCGACAAGCCGAATATCCTGGTGATATTCGGCGACGACATCGGCCAGACCAATATCAGTGCCTACTCGATGGGGGTGGTCGGCTACCAGACCCCCAACATCGACCGCATTGCCAAGGAAGGCATGCTGTTCACCGACTACTACGCGGAAAACAGCTGCACCGCCGGCCGCTCCAGCTTCATCACCGGGCAGACGCCACTGCGCACCGGCCTGTCCAAGGTCGGCGCACCGGGGGCGCCGGTGGGCCTGCAGGACCGCGACATCACCATCGCCCAGGCACTCAAGTCGCTGGGCTACGCCACCGGGCAGTTCGGCAAGAACCACCTGGGCGACAAGGACGAGTACCTGCCGACCAAGCACGGCTTCGACGAGTTCTTCGGCAACCTCTACCACCTCAACGCCGAAGAAGAGCCCGAGCGCCCCTACTGGCCCAAGGATCCGAACGACCCCTACGTGAAGAACTTCAGCCCGCGCGGGGTGATCCACGCCTTCGCCGACGGCAAGATCGAGGACACCGGTTCGCTCAACAAGAAGCGCATGGAAACCATCGACGATGAAACCACCGGCGCGGCCGAGGAGTTCATCAAGAAGCAGGTGGCCGCCGACAAGCCGTTCTTCGTGTGGATGAACACCACGCGCATGCACGTGTACACCCATGTGCGCGACTCGATGAAGGGCCAGAGCGGCATGCCCGGCAACGAGTACGCCGACGGCATGCTCGAGCACGATGGCGACGTGGGCAAGCTGCTCAAGACCCTCGACGACCTGAAGATCGCCGACAACACCATCGTGATCTACACCACCGACAACGGGCCCAACCAGTTCTCCTGGCCGGACGCGGCGACCACGCCGTTTCGCAGCGAGAAGGACTCCAACTGGGAAGGCGCCTTCCGCGTGCCGGCGATCATCCGCTGGCCGGGCAAGATCAAGGAAGGCACGGTGTCCAACGAGATGTTCTCGGGCCTGGACTGGTTCCCCACCCTGCTGGCAGCTGCCGGTGACACCGGCGTGAAGGACAAGCTGCTCAAGGGCTGGGCACCGACTGCCGGTGGCAAGAACTTCAAGGTGCACCTGGACGGCTACAACCAGCTGCCCTACCTCACCGGCCAGCAACCCAAGGGCGCACGTGACGAGTTCTACTACTTCAACGACGACGGCGACCTGGTGGCGATGCGCTTCGGCGACTGGAAGGCGGTGTTCTGCGAACAGCGTCGCCCCGGCGGCTTCGAAGTGTGGCAGGACCCCTTCGTGTGCCTGCGCGTGCCGAAGAGCGTCAAGCTGCGCATGGACCCGGATGACCGCGCCGACGTGGTCTCTGACCAGTACAACGACCGGCTGG
>NZ_DLNW01000013.1:0-32233 GCF_002478435.1 Pseudomonas sp. UBA7500
GAGCGGGCTCGACCCGCGATGAAGCCGCCGCGGTCAGGCTTTCTTGCGCGAAGGTGCGGCCTTCTTGGCCGGCGCCTTCTTGCCCCCACCCAAGCTGCGCTTGAGCAGCTCGGTGAGGTCGATGATGTCCGCCCCCTTGCCTGCTGCCTGGTCTTCGGGCGCCTCCACGGTGGCGATCTTGCCCTGGCTGGCCTTCTCTTCCACCAGCGCCATGATGGTGTCCTTGAAGTCGTTGTGGTACTCCTGCGGCGTCCAGTGCCCGGCCATGTCCTCCACCAGACGCTTGGCCATCTGCAGCTCCTTCTTGTCCACCGTGGCCGCGCTCACGCTCTTGTCCAGCTCCAGCCCTTCGAGCCCGCGGACCTCATCGGGCCAGCGCAGGGTGATCATCACCAGGGCGTCCTCCAGCGGGCGCAGCAGCGCCAGGTGCTGCTGGGTATGCAGCACCACCTTGGCCAGCGCCACCTTGCCAGTGCTCTCCAGGGTCTGGCGCAGCAGCGCATAGACCTTGCCACCGCGCTTGTCCGGCGCCAGGTAGTACGGCGTGTCGAAGTGCTGCAGCGGGATCTCGTCACTGCCCACGAACGAGAAGATATCGATGGTCTGGGTGGCCTCAGGCCGCGCCTTGCGGATCTCGTCCTCGCTGATCACCACATAGCGGCCCTTCTCGAACGCCACGCCCTTGACGATATGCTCCTTGTCGATCTCCTTGCCGGTGACCTTGTTCACCCGCTTGTAGCCCACCGGGTCCATGCTGCGCTTGTCGAGCCAGTCGAAATCGACCCGGTCGCTGCTGACCGCCGTGGTCAGCGACACCGGGATATGCACCAGCCCGAAACTGATCGCGCCCTTCCAGATCGCCCTGCTGGCCATGCTCGTCTCCTCGCCTAAGGCAATGGGTTGCCACCGGTCACGCCGAACACTTCACCGGTGATGTAACTGGATTCCTGCGACGCCAGCAGCACGTACAGCGGCGCACACTCGGCCGGCTGGCCGGGGCGCTTCATCGGCGTGTGCCCGCCGAAGTCGGGGATCTTCTCCGGCGGCTGCCCGCCGCTGGGCTGCAGCACCGTCCAGATCGGCCCCGGTGCCACCGCGTTGACACGGATGCCGCGCTCGATCACCTGCTTGGCCAGGGCCTTGGTAAAGGCCACGATCGCCGCCTTGGTGGTGGCGTAGTCGAGCAGGGTCGCCGACGGCTGGTACGACTGGATCGATGCGGTATTGATGATGGTGGCCCCGGCCGGCATCAGCGGCACGGCCGCCTGGCACAGCCAGAACAGCGCGTACACGTTGGTCTTCATGGTGGCGTCGAACTGCTCGCTGCTGACCTGGCCCACCTGCTTGCGCGCCACCTGCTTGCCTGCCACGTTGACCAGGATGTCCAGCCCACCCAACTGGTCGTGGGCCTGGCTGACCAGTTCGCGGCAAAAGGCCTCGTCCTTGAGGTCGCCCGGCAAGGCGATGGCACGCCGGCCCTCGGCCTCGATCAACTGGATGACCTCCTTGGCATCGCTGTGCTCGATGGGCAGGTAGTTGAGCACGATGTCCGCACCCTCGCGGGCAAAGGCGATGGCCACCGCACGGCCGATCCCGGAGTCGGCGCCCGTGATCAGCGCCTTGCGCCCCTGGAGCCGGCCAAAGCCCTGGTAGCTGTGCTCACCGTGGTCCGGCTTGGGTTGCATGCCGCTGTCCAGCCCAGGCGCCGATTGGCCCTGGGCCGGAAACGGCGGTTGCGGGTACTGGGTCAGCGGGTTGCGCATGCTGTACTGGTTGCTGGGTTTTGGCGTCGACATCGGGATCCTCCGGTACGGTTCAGTGCCTCAGTGCGTGGGGGCCTGCCTGGCGCAGCCGCAGCCACTGGCAGAACAGGGTTTGCCGGCCGGGTGATGATCGGCGCAGGCCTGACAGCAATAAGACTTGCCTTCGCGTTGCACGGGGTTGTCGCCGACCTTGCAGTTGCAGTCCGGGCAGGCACAGGTCTGTTGGTCCATGGTCTTGACTCCTGAAGGTGATGGTCGTCATCGGTAGCGCCGTTTGGCGCCCCTGCAAGAAGTGACCGGCCGGCGCGCGCAATGGTTCAAGGCAGTTGGTCCGCTTGCGGCAAAGCCGATGAAACCCTGGCCGCTTTGTGACCTCCACAGAACACGAGGGGCCCTTTCGCCCCGGTACCGGAGACCGCCATGACAAGCCACCTGGTCAAGCTGTTCACCCAACCCAACTCGGCGTGGGCCGATATTCGCCACGACGAGGAAGCCCACCCGCGTCACTACCTGTCACACCTGCTGTTGCTGGCACTGATCCCCACCGTATGCCTGTTCATCGGGATCACCTCGGTGGGCTGGAGCCTGGCCGAAAACGAGAACGTGCGCCTGAGTGCCAGCAGCGCGTTGCAGCTGTGCATCCTGCTGTTTCTGGCGATCATGGCGGGCACGGTGCTGATGGGGGCATTCATCCGCTGGATGTCGCGTACCTTCGATGCACGCCCCACCCTCAACCAGTGCATCGGCTTTGCTGCCTACACCGCCACACCGTATTTCATAGCCGGGCTGGCCGGGCTGTACCCGAGCCGTTGGCTGGCGGTCACGATACTGGGCGCGGCCACGGTGTACGCGACCTTTCTGCTGTTCACCGGTCTGCCGACCTTCATGCGCATCCGCAAGGAAGACGGCCTGCTGTACTCGGCCAGCGTGTGGGGGGTGGGGTTGCTGGTGCAGGTGACCATCCTGGTGTCGATGATCCTGTTCTGGTTCAACACCCTGCAACCGGAATACCTGCGCCCGGCCGGCCTGGGCTAGCCGGGCGCATGGGGGTCAGGCGCGGTACAGCCTGCGCGGCTGCAGGCCCATGGTGCGGCGCTCTTCGCGGATCTGACCCACCAGGTCCGCGATGGCCCGCACGTCGGGCAAGGCGCTCAGCTGGATACCCGTGACCGTAAGCTCGGCATACTCGGCATCGGCCGGCAGGTGGATGGTCAGCGCCAATCCGTCGCTGCACGCCACTTCACAGCGCCATGGCAGAAAGGCGCCTTCTATCAGGCGACGCAGTTCCAGATCACACACTCCGTTCATTGGCATGATGCAACCCTCGATGTCTCAGGTGTAACCACTAGTAAGGGCCCCCCGGGCCCGACATTCAAATCGAAAACTCCAATACAGCCCCCGGCATCTGATTGACCGGGGCAATGAAACCGCACCGGCATGTTCAGCCGTTGCGCGTCACCGTCAGCCCCACCGCTGCAATGCGCTCGACCTGCTCGTAGCCAGGTTCGAGCAGTTGCTCGCCAAACACGTCAGGGTCCAGCTCCTGGTAGTGCCACGACCATTGCGGGGCGGTGAGCTGGGCACGGATGGCGGCAAGGAACGGGTCGTGCCCGTCGACCATCGCCACCCCGGTGTACAGCAGCAGCGTGCCGCCCTGGCTCAGGCGCCCGATTGCCTCGTTGACGATGCGCAGCGACAGGTCGGCGCCCAGGCTGCCGCCACCGTGCCGATAGGCGCGGCGGCCGGCATCGAGCATGTACGGCGGGTTGGCGACGATCAGGTCGAAGTTGCCGGTAATGCCCTGCAGTACATCGCTGTGCGCCACCGACACATTGGCCAGCCCGGCCAGGGCCACGTTGATCGCGCTCAGGCGCAGGGCGTCGGGGTTGATGTCCAGCGCGGTGACCTGGGCGTGCCGGCGTGCACGGCCGATCAGTATCGCCCCTACCCCGGCCCCGCAGCCGATATCCACCGCGTGGTTGATTTCGCTGAAGCGGCCCTGCAGGTGGCTGGCGATGAAGTGTGCGAAGCGATAGCTGTCGGGCCCGAAGAACACCGCATCGGCCTGCGTGGTGGGAAAGCCCGAATGCACGAACAGCAGGTCCTCCAGGCTCGACCAGCGCACCCGGCTGCGCCAGCAGTCGCCGTCTTCGTCGAGAATCTGTGCCACGCGCATCTGCGCCAGTTCGTCAGCCGACAGCAGCGAAGCGGTGAACGGACGGTTCCAGCCGAAAATGTCGCGCAGGGTGCGCGCCCGCGCCGCGCTCTGGCGCTCGTTGTTGCGCTGCTGGGTCAGCGGGGTGACGCAGGTGAAGCGGTAGCCGTCGGCCTGCAGGCGCCGGCCCAGTTGCAGCAGGGCCTTGTCCGCTTCAGGCTGGCAGGTGTTCAGCAGCATGGTGCACTCCTTCAGTTTAGGCCGGTGAGCTGGCGGTACATCCGCGTGGCCTGCAGGCCGCGCGGCAGTGCATGGCGGTTGCCGGCCATGGCGTCGATCAGGCGTTCGATACGGCACTGTGCGGGCAGCGCCTGCAGCTCGATGTCGAGCGCGGTGTCGTCCGAAGGCATCGAGGGTTGCAGGGCGCTGCCCTGGGTACGCTCGGGGTTGCCGGCCGGCTGCCAGTCGCCGGCAATCCAGTCATGCAGCAGCTGCTTTTCATACACGCTGAACACCCCGAACATCGCCGCGCCCGGCCCCTCGATCACCTGCCAGAAGCGGCTGAGCTGTGGGTCCTGCCCGCGTTTGATCCAACCCTTCTGTTCCAGCACGCCAAGAAAGCCCGGCATGCTGCCCGGCTCGGCCAGCCATTGATTGACGGTGCGCCCCTGGAAGCGGCAGTAGTCCGAATGCATGTGCTGGCCGAAGGCGCGCTTGCGTTCGAGCAGCGCCACCACCTCGGCCTCCAGGTCAAAGCCTGCGATGATCGCCGCCGAGCCCTGGCCCAGGTCGTTGAGCCGGTAGCCGGCGGCCACGCGCTGGTAGAAACGCCCGTCGTCCTGCTCCGGGCGCAACTGCTGCAGGGCCTGCACGGCCTTGCGTGCATGGCCGCTGCTGGCGTTGTCGATGGTGACGTGCAGGCGAAAGTACTGGGCATCCAGGCCCAGTTCGTCGAGCTCGTAGGCGCTGATCAGCAGGTGCAACGGCAGTTGCTCATAGCCCAGGTTGTAGCCGATCACCTCGGGCAGGAACATGTCGCTGTTGGCCCCCAGCGCCAGTTGCAGGCAGCCTTGCAGGTAACGCTCGTCGGGCAGCGGCACCGGCTCGTGGCAACCGGCCTCGGCCAGCAGGCGGCGATAGATCAGCACATGGTTGCAGGCCGGGTCGCCATCGCCCAGCTCTTCGAGGTAGATACGGATCAGCCCGTGATAGCGCGGGTCGGCCCAGTGTCGCAGCAGCCCGTGCAGCCAGGCGCCGTCCACCGCCTTGGTGGGGGCCACATGGTGCAGAAAGTATAGCGCGTGGGCGCGAGTGCTGAAATAGCGCCGGGGCGCGCCGGCCTTGCGCCCGGCCAGGTATTCGGCGTACTCGCCGGCAACTGCGGCGGTGCGCCGGTCGGTCCACGCGTCCAGTTCGCCCGGGGTTGCCGGCAGGTCGTCCTGCAGACCCTGGGTGCGCAGCAGTTGCTCGGCCAGCCAGGCGGCACTGCCCACCAGGTCACCGCGCAGCAGCGCCTGGTAGCGGTTGAGCAGGTCGCCGGCCTGAACCTGCGCCAGGTCGGCAGTCGGGCGGGTTGCGTTCATCACGGTCATGGCCGTTGTCCTCTTGGCTGCCCCTTGCAGTCGATATGCAAGGGAATGGGCGCTGCGCTGCAAAGTTCCACAGCCCCGCCAAGCGGATGAAAAAGTCGTGCGGGCTTACCGTTCGTCTCATGCACGCAAAGATTTTAAAACTTTGCCCCGTGGCCTATCTCCACACCTATGTGAGGTCCACAAGGCTTCGCATCCCAATGACATGAGGATCAGCATCATGGACAAGAAAGAAAACTCGGGAAACTTTGCCAACGACAAGAACAAGGCGTCGGAAGCCGGCAAAAAAGGTGGGCAGGCCTCCGGAGGCGGCGCTGGCAGCCAGGGCAACAAGAAGCCTGACGCCACCAAGTCTGACACCCGCAAACCAAGTGGTGGTGGTCGTAGCTGACGCTCGAGCGACCGGCGCACCGAGGGTGCGTCGGTCTTGAGGACTCTTGATGAAGCAGTACGTCATCCACTTTCACTGCCCGATCGATCAGGGCACCACCGAGCGCTTTCGCGACCGTTGCCTGCAGGCGATCGACGAAGGGGCCAGCGCCCTGCTGCTCAACCTGTCGACCATCGGCGGCAGCACCCACCTGGGGTTCTCGATCTACAGCTTTCTCAAGTCGCTGCCGGTGCCGGTCAGCGCGGTGAATGCGGGCAACATCGAATCCATGGGCATCGTGATGTACCTGGCCGCCAGCGAACGCCTGGCCGTGCCCCACTCGCGGTTTCTGATCCACCCCATGACCTGGCACTTCAGCCAGAGCGCGGTGGACCACTCGCGCCTGCGTGAATACCTGTCGAGCCTGAACAACGACCTGGAGCGCTATGCGCGGATCTTCGAACTGGAGACCGCCCATGCCGAGCGCAAACTGGACATCATCCACTGCCTGTCGGCCGAGGAACGGGTGATCCCTGCCTACGATTCGCTGGCCTGCGGCATGGCCCACCGGCTGGAACAGGTAGTGTTCGACACCGATGCCCGCCACCTCACCGTCAGCGCCGAACACTGATGTCGAACAATCAGACTGAATTATTTGGTGGCTGGAAGGTACTTAGTTAGGCGGTATGAGTGAACACGCATCGGTCACCACGTTGAAAGGATTTTCAGGGAACCATGAACAACGCAAAACTCTTCGTCATCGACTATCAATTGCACGGCAAACAGAAGTCCTTCGTGATTCGTGCCGAGGCGATGGACAACGCCGAAGCCTGGCACTGGGCCAGCTGTGACGCCGGGGTGGGGCATATTCCGCGCTATGGGCGCGAGAAGGTAAAGAAGGTCAGCAAGCCACTGGCCGAACGGTACGGAATCACCGAGGTGACGTGGCGCCAGAGCCACTGAGACGGCGCTGCGGCCAGCGCGGGCCAGGCCCGCGCTGACCGCAGCACAACCCGGTCAACCCGGAATCAGCAAGCCGCGCTGCACCGCCGGCCGCGCCAGAAACGCCTCCAGCACGCGTCGAACCTCGACGAACTCCTCGATCCGCACCAGATCCCCCGCTTCGTAGAAACCGATCAGGTTGCGCACCCACGGCAGCGTGGCGATGTCCGCGATGCCGTACTCGCCCATGATCCAGTCGCGCCCGTGCAGGCGCCGGTCCAGCACGCCCAGCAGGCGCCGCGCCTCGTCCACGTAGCGCTGCAGCGGGCGCTTGTCTTCATAGGCCTTGCCGGCGAACTTGTTGAAGAAGCCCACCTGGCCGAACATCGGGCCGATGCCGCCCATCTGGAACATCAGCCACTGGATCGTCTCGTAGCGCGCAGCCGGGTCTTCAGGCAGCAGCTGGCCGGTCTTCTCGGCCAGGTACAGCAGGATCGCCCCCGACTCGAACAGCCCCAGCGGCTTGCCCCCCGGCCCGTGCGGGTCGAGGATCGCGGGGATCTTGTTGTTGGCACTGAGCGAGATGAACTCGGCGCTCAGTTGATCCTCGGTGGCAAAGTCCACCTTGTGCGCCTCGTAGGCCAGGCCCGTCTCTTCGAGCATGATCGACACCTTCACCCCGTTGGGCGTGGGCAGCGAATACAGTTGCAGGCGCTCGGGGTGGCGGGCAGGCCATTTGCGGGTGATTGGGTAGGCAGAAAGATCAGTCATCGGCAGCCTCTGGTTCGGCAGTGGCGCAGGCGCGCACCATCACCCAGTCACGGTGACGTTCCGGCCCGCAGACAAAAATGGCCTCGCCCACCTGGCGGAAGCCATTGCGTTGGTAAAAGCGGATCGCCCGGCTGTTGTGTTCGTTGACCGTCAGGCGGATCGCCCCGCCCACCTGGGCCAGGGTGTCCTCAAGCAGGCGCTGGGCCGCGCCCTGGCCATGGTGCTCGGGCAGTACGTAGCAGCGGCTCAGTTCCGGCAGGCCGTCGGCCGCCTCGATACCCAGCGCCTGCGCCGCCTTGTCGATCAGGGTGTAGCCCACCACCACGCCGTCATGCTCCAGCACGCGCAATTGCTTGGCGCGGCTGATCAGGTGCAGGCAGAAGTGTTCGGGCTGAAGATGGCCTCGGATATAGGCGGCAAGCGCCTTGGCCGACGAATCGGCGGGGCTTGCCAGGGCGAAGGTCTGGCTGGCGATGTCGCTGAGGGCTTCAGCATCGGCCGGCCGGGCAGTACGGGTACTGAAAAGCATGCTGCAACATCCTGTCCAACGGGCGAACCTGCATGGTAGCCCGTTCCATCACCGGCGCGACAGCACCCTACGCACTCAACGTCGCCGAAACAGCGGCCTGGGCTCGATCACCGAACGCCCGTAGAGCACGCTCATGCCCTGCAGGCCCTTGAGCGCGTCGGCTGCCGACTTGTCCTCGCGCACGGCAAAACTGTCGAAACCGCACTGGCGCATGTGGCTCAGCTGGTCGCGCAGCACATCGCCGACAGCACGCAATTCGCCCTGCCAGCCCAGCCGCGTGCGCAGCAGGTAGGCCTGGCTGTAGCCACGGCCATCGCGAAACGAGGGGAAGTCGATGGCGATCAGCGGCAGCACGCCCAGCCACAGCTGCAGCGACTCGACATCGTCATCCGGCCCCAGCCACAGCCCGTGATAACCACTGGGCTGCGCCAGCCAGCGGTGCAGCGGCAAAATCAGCGCGCCCGTCGGCAGCGGCGCCTCCTGCTCGCGCAGCAACTGCCAGCTGTCGCCCTCCACAAGCTGCGCCTGCCCTTGGCGTATCGCGATCACATTGCGCATGTGGACACCTCCGGCTGCCTGGCATAGACGCGCTCCTTGAACGGCTCCAGCCCCACCCGCGCCACGGTGTCGACGAAGGGCTCGTCGAGTTCGCGGTAGGCGCAGTAGGTGGCCACGATCTGCTCGATCACGCGGGGGATCTCGGCGGCGCTGAACGACGGGCCGATCACCTTGCCCAGTGCGCTGGCCTTGCCCTGCGCCCCGCCCAGGGTCACCTGGTACCACTCGCTGCCGTTCTTGTCGACGCCCAGGATGCCGATGTTGCCGATGTGGTGGTGGCCACAGGCGTTGATGCAGCCCGAGATGTTCAGGCTCAGCTCGCCCAGGTCGTGCAGGTAGTCGAGGTCGTCGAAGCGGCTCTGGATGGCCTGGGCGATGGGGATCGACTTGGCGTTGGCCAGCGCGCAGAAGTCGCCGCCCGGGCAGGCGATGATATCGGTCAACAGGCCGATGTTGGCGGTGCCCAGGCCCTGCTCGCAGGCCAGACGCCACAGCGGGTACAGGTCGGCCTTGCGGACATCGGGCAGGATCAGGTTCTGCTCGTGGGCGATGCGGATTTCACCGAAACCGAAGTGCTCCGACCAGTCGGCCACGTTGTCCATCTGCTCGGCGGTGAGGTCGCCGGGGGGCGCCGCCGGGCCGGGCTTGGTCGACAGCACCACGCTGGCATAGCCGGCCACCTTGTGCGGCTGCACGTTGCGCGAGACCCAGCGGGCGAAGGAGCGGTCCATGGCCAGGTGGGTGCCGTAGTCCAGGTCGCCGTCGGGCTGCGCGGCGTAGCATGGCGGCGCGAAGCCTTCGGCCACCCGCTGGAACTCGGCTTCGGTAAGCTGCGCCGGGCCGTCCTTGATGTGTTGCCATTCCTGTTCGACTTCACGGGCAAAGGCCTCGATGCCCAGTGCCTTGACCAGGATCTTGATGCGCGCCTTGTACTTGTTGTCGCGCCGGCCATGGCGGTTGTACACCCGCAGGATGGCCTCGACGTACGACAGCAGGTGCTCCCACGGCAGGCCCTCGCGGATCTGCAGGCCCAGGATCGGCGTGCGCCCCAGGCCGCCGCCGACCATCACCCGCAGGCGCATCTGCTGGCGCCCGTCGCGGTAAAGGTACAGGCCGATGTCGTGCATCATGATCGCTGCGCGGTCCTGGCGGGCCGAGCAGATGGCGATCTTGAACTTGCGCGGCAGGAACAGGAACTCGGGGTTGATGGTCGACCACTGGCGCAGGATCTCGGCCAGCGGGCGCGGGTCGATGATCTCGTCGGCGGCGACGCCGGCGAAGGCCTCGGTGGTGATGTTGCGCACGCAGTTGCCGGAGGTCTGGATCGCATGCATGTCGACCTCGGCCAGGCGCTGCAGGATATCCGGCACCTGGGCCAGTTCGACCCAGTTGAACTGGATGTTCTGGCGCGTGGTGAAGTGGCCGTAGCCGCGGTCGTAGTCGCGCGCGATGCTGGCCAGGGTGCGCATCTGGCGGGCGCCGAGGGTGCCGTAGGGGATGGCCACGCGCAGCATGTAGGCATGCTTTTGCAGGTACAGGCCATTTTGCAGGCGCAGTGGCAGGAATTCTTCTTCGCTCAGTTCACCGGCAGTGAAGCGCTGCACCTGGTCGCGGAACTGGGCTACGCGCTCGAACACCAGTGCACGATCGTATTCGTCGTAGTGATACATGGTCGGACCTCATCAGGGAGGCCGCTACTATGGCTTCGAGGTGTACTGGGTTACAGATTCAGGTTGGGGGGATTAATGCGGATCAGTTGACCCGGTGGCGCCTTATCGCGGGTCAAGCCCGCTCCCACAGAACGTTCACAGCCCCTCAAGTCGGTGCACAACCTGTGGACCCGCGAAGGGCCCTTACAGGCCGACAGTATCGCTACGCTTGAGCTCGCCGATCTTCTCCAGCCGCGCCCGCACGATGTTGCGGCTGATGTTGAGCAGGCGCCCGGTCTGCAGCTGGTTTCCGTGGCAGTAGCGGTACGCGGTGCGAAACACCGTCTCTTCGATATGCTCGTACAAATCCTCGACGTTCTGCTCGAACAGCGCCGTCAGCGCCGCCTCCAGGCTCGGCGCCTCGGGCGTCTGCAGGCGCAGCGGCTGGGCGCTCTCCTCCTGGCGGATACCCACCGAACGCATGTCCACCAGGTGCAGGTCGGCCGGCTGTACCACCTGCTGGCGGCACACCAGCAAGGCATGGTGAATGGCATTCTCCAGCTCGCGGATGTTGCCTGGCCAGCTGTGCCCCAGCAGCTTGCGCTCGCTCTCCAGGCTCAGGCTGGCGCGGCTGTAGCCCAGGCGCTGGCAATGCTCCTCGAGAAAGAACTCGGCCAGCGGCAGGATGTCGCCGGGGCGCTCGCGCAGCGGCGGCAGGCGGATGGTCGCCACGTGCAGGCGGTAGAACAGGTCTTCGCGAAAGTGCCCCGCCACCACCGCATCGGCCAGGTTGACGTTGGTGGCCGCCACCAGGCGCACGTTGATCGGGATCGGCGTGCGCGACCCCAGCCGCACCACTTCGCGTTCCTGCAGCACACGCAGCAGCTTGACCTGCATGTTCAACGGCAGGTCGCCGATCTCGTCGAGAAACAGCGTGCCGCCATTGGCCGCCTCGAACCAGCCCGCCTTGCTGTTGGTGGCCCCGGTGAATGCGCCCTTTTCATGGCCGAACAACTCGCTCTCCACCAGGGTTTCGGCAAAGGCGCCGCAGTTGACCGCCACGAACGGTTCGCGACCGCGCCGGCTCAACTGGTGAATATGCCGCGCCACCAGTTCCTTGCCGGTGCCGGTCTCGCCGATGATCAGGGTGTTGGCCTCGCTCGGCGCCAGGCGCTCGATACGGGCCAGCAGTTCCTGGGAGCGAGGGTCCTTGAACACCAGCACGGTGGCACGAACGGATTTGGTCAGTTCCCGGGCATGGGGATGGGTAATCAGCGACATGGTGCATTCCTGGCATTGATAGCGCCGGCCCATAGTGCACGAAACAAATTAGAACAAATAATTATTAATTCATCTTTGTATATTCCAATTTCACCTATCAGAAACCACCTGCTGAGGCGCTGCTGCCACAGCAGCAATCCGGCCCAGGGGGTTGCTTGCAAATCAGCAGCGCGGTGCTGGGCAGCGTCTGTATGAAACCAGGAAAACCCTTCTGATTCAGCAGGTTGCGTGAATATTTCAGCATCTGGCACGGCTTTCGCTCTGCACCCGGCATCGTTGTTTCGCCCAAGGAAGCCCCTGATGAAATTCCCGCACTCCGTGGCCTTCGGCCTGAGCCTGCTCGCCCTCTCCTGCGCCGCCATGGCCGCCGACACCTACGCCCCCACGCCCGACCCGCTGCAGGGCGACGGGCGCGTTTCGGCGTTCTACCACTGGGAACAGGCGATCCCGGCCACCCCCGGCACGTTGCTGCGCAGCGAGCCGCTGGAGCAGACCCTCAGCCTGCCCGGTGCGGCCAGCCAGTTGCGCATTCTCTACAGCTCCACCGACGGCATCGACGGCAAGACCCCGATCGCGGTCTCCGGCGCGCTGTTCATTCCCCAGGGCAAGGCCCCGGCCGGCGGCTGGCCGGTGGTCACCTGGGGGCATGGCACCGTCGGCGTGGCCGACATCTGCGCGCCGTCCTGGTCGGGCCGCTCGTACCGCGACGTGCAGTACCTGGCGCGCTGGCTGAACGAGGGCTATGCCATCGTCGCCACCGACTACCAGGGCCTGGGCGTGCCCGGCGGCCACCCGCTGCTGAACAACCGCATGGCCGCCTACGGCATCCTCGATGCGGCCCGCGCCGTGGTCAGCGGGGTGCCGGGCCTGGCCAACAAGGTGCTGGTGGTCGGCCAGTCCCAGGGCGGCGCCGGGGCCTTCGCCTCTGCCGCCTATGCCCCCACCTACGCTCCGGACCTGGGCCTGAAGGGCAGCGTCGGTACCGGGGTGATCTACACCGTGGGCGCCAGCAACGTGGGTGAGCAGGACCCGAACAAGGTCGACGCGTCACTGGCCTACGGTTTCTACACCCTGCTGGCCGCGCAGCAATACGACCCGAGCATCGACCCGCGCGACTTCTACACCGACAAGGCCCTGCCACTGTTCGAACAGGCTCGCACCACCTGCCTGGCGTCGCTCACCGCCGATGTGATCGGCACCGGGCTGACCCCGGCCAACACGCGCAAGGCCAACGACGGCGCACAACTCAAGCCGTGGCTGGCGCAGGTCTCCTACCCGACGCTCAAGCTTGCGCAGCCGATCTTCATCGGCACCGGCGCCGAGGACAAGACCCCCGCTGCCGTCACCCAGGTCAGCCTGATGAAGGACGCCTGCGCTGCCGGCTCGGTGGTCGAGGGCCACCTGTACAAGGGCCTGGGCCACAGCGAGACGGTCAATGCCTCGCTCAAGGACTCGCTGCCCTTCGCGCGCAAGGTGTTCAGCGACCAGCCCGTCACCCCTATCTGCAACCCCAGCGTGCACTAAGCCCGGAGCCTGCCCATGAGCATCGAATTCTTTACCCGCCTGCCGCTGCACGGTGAAACCCAGTTCCTGCCCGGCGACCCGCGCAACCGCGGCGACTGGCATGCCGGCGGCGCCAGCACCGGCGCGGTGTCGGGGTTTGCGGTCGGTGACCACTTCACCTACATCGACTACCTGGGGCAGATTGCCCGGGCCGCCGAAATCAACGGCTTCGGCGGTGCGCTGATGGTCAATGCGCCGTCCGGCGAAGAGCCCTGGACGGTGTGCTCGCTGCTGGCCCGCGAAACCCGCACGCTGAAGTTCGTCACCGCGTTCCAGCCCTACCACTACACCCCGTGGGTGGCGGTGCAGCAGGCCGCCACCTACCAGCGCGCCAGCGGCAACCGGCTGGTGTGGAACATCATCAACGGCGGCTCGGACGCCCTCCAGCGCCAGGTCGGCGACCTGGCCGAGCACGACGAGCGCTACGCCCGCGCCACCGAGTTCATGGATGTGGTCAAGGGCTACTGGCACTCGGAGCACTTCCACTACGACGGGCGCTTCTACAAGGCCGAAGGCGGCGGCCTGCGCGGGCCGCAGAAAAAGGCCGAGCTGCCGCTGATCTGCACGGCCGGCTCGTCGATTGCCGCCCGCGAGTTCGCTGCAAAGCATGCCGACTTCTACCTGATGCGCGCCGAGCACCCCGACGAGATCGCCGCGCTGATCGCCGACATCCGCCAGCGTGCGCTCACGTTCGGCCGCAGCGACATCCGCTTCGGCCTGTCGATTGACGTGATCGCCCGCGAGACCGAGGCACTGGCGCTGGCCGAAGCCAAGCGCTTTTTCGACGAGGGCGTGGCCAGGGGGGCCGCCAAGGCCAAGGCGGCCCACGAAGGGCTGCGTACCGCGCGCAAGCTCAGCTACGAGGAGGACTACCGGCCCGAGCACGACGAGCGTGGCTTCGACGATTTCTTCATCTACCCCAACGTGTGGTCGGGCTTCAGCCACATCGGCATCCCGCCGGGCCTGGCGCTGGTGGGCAGCTACGCCAACGTGGTGGCGCGCATTCGCGAGTACAACGCGCTGGGCATCGACCTGTTCTTCCTGGCCGGCTACCCGCACCTGGAAGAAGCCTACCGCCTGGGCGAGCACGTCCTGCCGCACTTTCGCGGTGAACGGCAGGCGCTGAGCCGGCCCGTGCAGGCCACCGCGCAGTTGCGCGCGGCAGGAGCCTGAGCCATGAACCCCAACCACTACAGCCGGCGCCAGTTCATCGGCCAGGGCCTGGCCATGGGCGGCGGCCTGCTGCTGGGCACCAGCCTGCTCAGCGGCTGCGGCCCGGATGACGCCCCCGCCCCCGCCGCCGGGGTTGCCCAGCCGCGGCACGGCGGGCGCCTGCGCCTGGGCATCCTGGACGGCGGCCAGACCGGCAACCTCGACGCCCACAAGCCCATCGGCAGCGGCATCGTGCGCGGCTTTGCGCTGTACAGCAAACTGTGGGAATGGGACGAGCAGATGCAGCCGCGCCTGGCCCTGGCCGAGTTCGCCGAGGCCAGCAGCGACGCGCGCAGCTGGACCCTGCGCCTGCGCCAGGGCCTGGAATTCCACAACGCCAAGACCATCGATGCCGACGACCTGATCTTCTCGATCCGCCGCCTCACCGACCCGCAGCTGGCTTCGCCCTACGCCGCCTTGCTGCACTGGGTGGACCGCGACAACCTGGTCAAGCTCGACAACCGCACGGTGCGCCTGAGTTTCAAGGACGGCCGCAGCTTCCTGCCACTGCCGGAAACCTGGGTGAATTTCGGCGGCATCGTGCCGGTGGACTATCACCCGGTCACCAACCCGGTCGGCGCAGGGCCCTACCGGTTCAAGAGTTTCACCCCCGGCCAGCGCTCGGTGTTCAGCCGCTTCGAGAACTACTACAAGGCCGGCAGGCCGTATGCCGATGAACTGGAGATCATCGACTTCAAGGACCAGGTCTCGCGCCTGGCCGCGCTGCGTGCCGGGCAGATCGACATGGCCAACGGCATGCCCAGCGAGCAGTTGCAGGTGCTCGAGCGCGACCCGCGGCTGAACCTGGTGACGTCGATCAGCGGCAACTGGCTGTCGTTCGAAATGAACACCAGCAAGCCGCCATTCAACGACCCGCGGGTGCGCGAGGCACTGCGCCTGCTGGCCGACCGCGACGAGCTGGTGCGCCGCGCCCTCAACGGCCAGGGCCGCGTGGCCAACGACCTGTACGCCCCGTTCGACCCTACCTTCAACCACGCCCTGCCCCCGCGTGCCCATGACCCGCAGCGCGCCGCGCAACTGCTGCGCGAGGCTGGCCAGGAACACCTGCGGGTGGAACTGGTGACCACCGCCGGGCCGGCGCTGGCCTCGGCGCTGGTGCTGGCCGAGCAGGCCAGGCGCATCGGCGTGACCCTCGATGTGCGCCAGGTCGACAGCGCCACCTTCAACGGCCCGCAGCAGGACCAGTGGCTGCTGAGCACCGGCGGCACCATCGGCGCGCCATTCCTGGCCAGCGCCATGCACACCGACGCGCCGTTCGCGGTGGCCAACAAGACCCACTTCGACGACCCGCAGTTCACCCAGCTGTTTCTGCAGGCCATGGCCCAGCCGGACCTGGCCAGGCGCACCGCACTGGTTCACCAGGCGCAGCAGATCCAGTACGACAAGGGCGGCCTGCTGATCTGGGGCTACGCCAACCTGCTCGATGCGTTTTCACGCAAGGTCGGCGGCGCGGCGCCGGAGCAGACGTTGTTCAGCACCTGGCGTTTTGAAAACCTGTGGTTGAACAACGCCGCCTGAGCGCTCTGAAAAGTACAAGCGCACCCCTGTAAAAGGCATTTTTCCGTTACACCGCTACCGCCATCATGGCGGCAGCGGCGCTTGCCGCGCCTAACAACAAAAACGGAAAAATGCCATGTCAGCGCACGCCCGCCTGCCGTTGGCGGTACTCGCCCGGCGTCACCTGCGCATAGCGCAGGAAAAACCGGCTGAAGTACGCCGGGTCCTTGAAGCCCAGGCTGTAACAGATCTCGTTGGCCGAACTGCCGGTGAACAGCAGCAGGCGCTTGGCTTCCTGCATCAGGCGCTCCAGGATCAGGCGCTTGGACGGCAGGTCGGCGATACGCCGGCACACGTCATTGAGCCGCGCCTCGGTCACCCCTACCCCCAGCGCATAGCGCGACAGCGGCCAGTGCTCCAGGTAATGCGCCTCGATCAGCTCGTTGAAGCGGTGGAACACCTGCAGGTCCTCATGCCGGGTCTGGCGCGCCGGCAGCGAGCGCGCGCACAGGCGCAGCAGGCTGAGCATGATCAGCCGGGTCAGGCTGTCCAGCGCCGGGCCACGGCCCACCTGCGCGGCATTGATCTCGCGGTGCAGCTCGTCGAACAGCAGCACCAGGCGCCGCGCCTCGTCGGCAAACCGTCCCTCCAGCCCGCTCAGCGCCACGCACGCCGGCGCCACCTGCGGCCCAGGCGCCAGCGCAGGGTCGGCTTCGAGCAGTTGCCATACCAGTTGCTGGCGCACGGTCAGCACGTGGCCATCGGCGTCGGGCTCGGTGACGAACGAGTGCGGGATGGTCGGCGGGGTAAGGAAGAACATCGGCCCCGACTCCACGTACTGCTGGTCGTCCAGGTACACCCGCACCGTGCCGCTCTTGACGTAATGCACCTGAAAGTAGCGGTCGTGGCGGTGCACCGGCATGTTGCGGCCGAAAAAGCCGGCCAGGTTGCCGAGCTTGTCGTAATGCACCTCGGCATCGCTGTACCGCTGGTCGTAGACCTGCCCGATGTTGATGTTGGGAATCGGCGTGCGTTCGTTCATGACGGGGTTTCCTGCTGTGTTCTTGTTCTGCCGGCAGCTTAACGCCTGACACGCGCCGCTTGCCTTTAGTTAACATCTTAATTATAACGTTAACACATTAACGATTTGTCCCGCAGGGTGCTTGCCGCCCTGCCCTTGCCAGGAGAAGAGCATGAGCCGTGCCCTGCACGACGTTGCCACCGGCACCCTGTTCGGCGTTGCGCTGAACTACCAGGGGTTGCTGAACCAGCGTCTCGCCGAATTCGAACAGGCGCCGTACCAGAAGCCCCCGGTCAAGCCGGTGCTGTTCATCAAGACCCCCAACACGCGCAACCGCCATGGCGCCCCGGTGGTGTACCCGCAAGGTGTCGAACGCCTGCAGCCGGGCCCGGCGCTGGGCGTGGTGATCGGCAAGCGCGCCAGCCGCGTGAGCGTCGAACAGGCCCTGGAGCACGTGGCCGGCTACACCATCGTCAACGAGTTCAGCCTGCCCGAAGACAGCTACTACCGCCCGGCGGTCAAGGCCAAGTGCCGCGATGGTTTCTGCGTACTCGGCCCTGAGCTGGTGCCGACCGCGCAGGTGGCCGACCCGCATCAGCTGGCCATCGAGCTGTTCGTCAATGGCGAACTGCGCCAGCACAACAGCACCGCCAACCTGGTGCGCAACATCCCGCAGCTGATCGCCGAGATCAGCGAGTTCATGACCCTGCACGCAGGCGACGTGCTGATTACCGGCACCCCCGAAGGCCGCGTGGACGTGCTGCCAGGCGATCAGGTCGAGGTCCGGATCAGCGGCCTGGGCCGCCTGGCCAACCCGATCGTGGCCGAACAGGAGCAACGCTGATGAAACACGCCCGTATCCGTTACCAGGGCCAGGACCACGCCGTGACCGTGGAAGATGGCAACAACGTGCGCCTGGCCGATGGCCGCCTGCTCGCCGAGCACGAGGTGCAGTGGTTGCCGCCGGCCACCGGCAGCATGTTCGCGCTGGGCCTGAACTACGCCGACCACGCCGCCGAACTGGCCTTTGCCGCACCCACCGAGCCGCTGGCCTTCGTCAAGTCGCCCGGTACCTACACCGGCCACAACCAGGTCACCTGGCGCCCGGACAACGTCAAGTACATGCACTACGAGTGCGAGCTGGTGGCGGTGATCGGCAAGCCGGCGCGCAACGTCAGGCGCGAGGACGCGCTGCAGTACCTGGCCGGCTACACGGTGTGCAACGACTACGCGATCCGCGACTACCTGGAGAACTACTACCGCCCCAACCTGCGGGTGAAGAACCGCGACGCCACCACCCCGGTGGGCCCGTGGATGGTCGATGTGGCCGATGTGCCGGATGCGTCCAACCTCACCCTGCGCACCTGGATCAACGGTGAGCTCAAGCAGCAGGGCAGCACCCGCGACATGATCTTCGACATCCCCTACCTGATCGAATACCTGTCCAGCTTCATGACCCTGCAACCGGGCGACATGATCGCCACCGGCACCCCCGAAGGCCTGGCCGACGTGGTGCCGGGTGATGAAGTGGTGGTGGAAGTGGAAGGTGTCGGCCGCCTGGTCAACCGCATTGTCAGCGAAGCCGAGTTCTTCGCGCTGAACCCGCAAGAGGCATGAACCCGATGATCAAGCACTGGATCAATGGCCGTGAGGTCGAAAGCAAGGACGTCTTCGTCAACTACAACCCGGCCACCGGCGAGGCCATCGGCGAAGTCGCCAGCGGCGGCGCCGAAGAAGTTGCCCAGGCAGTTGCAGCAGCCCGGGAGGCGTTCCCCAAATGGGCCGGCACCCCGGCCAGGGAGCGTGCGCGGCTGATGCGCAGGCTGGGCGAGCTGATCGAGCAGAACGTGCCCCGGCTGGCCGAGCTGGAAACCCTGGATACCGGCCTGCCGATTCACCAGACCAAGAACGTGCTGATCCCGCGGGCCTCGCACAACTTCGACTTCTTCGCCGAAGTGTGCACGCGCATGGATGGCCACACCTACCCGGTCGACGACCAGATGCTCAACTACACCCTGTACCAGCCGGTCGGCGTGTGTGCGCTGGTGTCGCCGTGGAACGTGCCGTTCATGACCGCCACCTGGAAGACCGCGCCCTGCCTGGCCCTGGGCAACACGGCGGTGCTGAAGATGAGCGAACTGTCGCCGCTGACCGCCAACGAACTGGGCCGCCTGGCGGTAGAGGCCGGCATCCCCAATGGCGTGCTCAACGTGATCCAGGGCTACGGCGCCACCGCAGGCGATGCCCTGGTGCGTCACCCGGACGTACGCGCCATCTCGTTCACCGGCGGCACCGCCACCGGCAAGAAGATCATGCAGACCGCGGGCCTTAAGAAGTACTCGATGGAACTGGGCGGCAAGTCGCCGGTGCTGATCTTCGAGGACGCCGACCTCGAGCGCGCGCTGGACGCGGCGCTGTTCACCATCTTCTCGCTCAACGGCGAGCGCTGCACCGCCGGCAGCCGCATCTTCATTCAAGAGAGCGTGTACCCGCAGTTCGTGGCCGAGTTCGCGGCGCGGGCCAGGCGCCTGATCGTGGGCGACCCGCAAGACCCCAAGACCCAGGTCGGCTCGATGATCACCCAGGCCCACTACGACAAGGTGACCGGCTATATCCGCATCGGCATCGAGGAAGGCGCCACCCTGCTGGCCGGTGGCCTGGAGCGCCCGGCCAACCTGCCGGCGCACCTGGCGCGCGGGCAGTTCATCCAGCCCACGGTGTTTGCCGACGTGAGCAACAGCATGCGCATCGCCCAGGAGGAGATCTTCGGCCCGGTGGTGTGCCTGATCCCGTTCAAGGACGAGGCCGAGGCACTGAAGCTGGCCAACGACACCGAGTACGGGCTGGCCTCGTACATCTGGACCCAGGACATCGGCAAGGCGCATCGCCTGGCCCATGGCATCGAGGCCGGCATGGTGTTCATCAACAGCCAGAACGTGCGTGACCTGCGCCAGCCGTTCGGCGGGGTGAAGGGTTCCGGTACCGGCCGCGAAGGTGGCCAGTACAGCTTCGAGGTGTTTGCCGAGATCAAGAACGTGTGCGTGTCGATGGGCAGCCACGCCATTCCGCGCTGGGGCCTCTAAGCGCATCGCGGGTCAAGCCCGCTCCTACAGGGACCGCAATGATCCTTGTGGGAGCGGGCTTGACCCGCGATGGCGAACTCACTGACCCACCACAAGAACAACAGATCCAGGAGTACCCCACCATGGGCGAAGTCGTCCTCGCAGCCAAAGTCTGCCACGTCCCCTCGATGTACCTGTCCGAACTGCCCGGCAAGCACCACGGTTGCCGCGAGGCCGCCATCGCCGGCCACAAGGAGATCGGCCGCCGCGCCCGCGAACTGGGCGCCGACACCGCCGTGGTGTTCGATGTGCACTGGCTGGTCAACAGCGGCTACCACATCAACTGCGGCGAGCACTTCAAGGGCACCTACACCAGCAACGAACTGCCGCACTTCATCAAGAACATGGACTTCGAGTACCCCGGCCTGCCGGCACTGGGCGAGTTGATCGCACAGGAGGCCAATGCCGCCGACGTGCGCACCCTGGCCCACAACATCCCGAGCCTGGAGCTGGAATACGGCACCCTGGTACCGATGCGCTACATGCACATGGACGTGCCCGCCGCCGACAGACTCAAGGTGGTGTCCATCGCCGCCTGGTGCGCCTGGCACCGCCTGGAAGACAGCTTCACGTTCGGCGCCGCCGTGCGCCGGGCCATCGAAAAGAGCGACCGCAAGGTGCTGGTGCTGGCCTCCGGCTCGCTCTCGCACCGCTTCTCGGATGACCGCAACGCCGAGGCCAACATCCACAACTGGACCCGCGAATTCGACAAGCAGATGGACCTGCGCGTGGTGGAACTGTGGAAGCAGGGCCGCTTCAGGGAGTTCTGCGCGATGCTGCCCGACTACGCCAGCCACTGCTACGGCGAAGGTGGCATGCACGACACCGCGATGCTGCTGGGCCTGCTTGGCGGCGCCGACTACGACAGGCCGGTGGAGGTGCTGACCGAGCCGTTCGGCAGCTCCGGCACCGGCCAGATCAACGCCATCTTCCCCGTCTGACGCCGCCAAGGAGCCCAGGATGCCCCACTTCATCGCCGAGTACACCGACAACCTCCAAGCCCAGGCCGACCTGCCCGGCCTGTTCGAAAAGGTCCACCACTGCCTGGGCGCCACGGGCGTGTTCCCGCTGGGCGGCATCCGCAGCCGTGCGGTGCGCCTGGACACCTGGCGCATGGCCGACGGGCAGCACGACTACGCCTTCGTGCACATGACCCTCAAGGTCGGCCACGGGCGCGACCTGGCCACCCGCGAACAGGTGGCCAAGGCCCTGTTCGCGGTGATCACCGAGCACTTTGCCGACCTGCAGAGCCAGCGCCTGCTGGCCCTGTCGTTCGAAATGATCGAGCTGCACCCGCAACTGAACTTCAAGCAGAACAACGTGCACGCGTTTCTGAACCAGCAGCAGCCGGGCTGAACCCGGCCCTGCGCTCCCCCATCGGCCCTCTGACCAAAAAGAACAAGATCATGAGCACAGCCAATACCGCCGCATCGGCCAGCCTTGCCCAGCACGACTCCACCCACGGCACCGTCACCTGGCGGCTGATGCCGCTGCTGCTGGTCTGCTACCTGTTTGCCCACCTGGACCGCATCAACATCGGCTTCGCCAAGATGCAGATGAGCAGCGACCTGCACTTCAGCGACACGGTGTACGGCTTCGGTGCCGGCCTGTTCTTCATCGCCTACGCGCTGTTCGGCGTACCCAGCAACATGGCCCTGGACCGGGTCGGCCCGCGGCGCTGGATCGCCACCTTGATGATCGTGTGGGGCGCGCTGTCCACCGGCATGCTGTGGGTCGAGTCGGCCTCGGGCTTCTACGTGCTGCGCTTTCTGCTGGGCGTGGCCGAGGCCGGGTTCTTCCCCGGCATCCTGGTGTACCTCAACCGCTGGTACCCGGCCCGGCGCCGTGGCCAGATCACCGCGCTGTTCGCGATTGCCGTGCCGATGGCCGGGGTGATCGGCGGGCCGCTGTCGGGCGGCATCCTGGAACTGTTTCACGACGCCGCCGGCCTGCGCGGCTGGCAGTGGATGTTCCTGATCGAAGGGGCCCCGGTGATGCTGCTGGGCCTGGTGGTGCTCAAGCGCCTGCCCGACAGCTTCGAGCACGTCAGCTGGCTGGACGCCGGCCAGAAGCAGCACCTGCGCGAGCAGTTGGCCAGCGAAGAGCAACGCAAGTCGATCACCTCGTTCGGCGGCATCCTGCGCAACCGTCAGGTATGGCTGCTGGTGGCGGTGTACTTCGCGGTGATGCTTGCGGTCAACACCCTGGCCTTCTGGATGCCGACCCTGATCCACGGCGCCGGTATCGGCAGCGACGGCCGCGTGGGCCTGCTCAGCGCCATCCCTTACCTGGCCGGCTGCCTGTTCATGATCGCCTGCGGGCGCTCGTCCGACCGCCAGCGCGAGCGGCGCTGGCACCTGTGCGTGCCGCTGCTGATGTCGGCACTCGGCATCGCCGTGGCCGGGCTGGCCCCGGGCAACCCGCTGATGGTGCTGGGCGGCCTGATCGTCGCCGGCATGGGCGCCAGCGCCGCCCTGCCGATGTTCTGGCAGCTGCCGCCGGCGTTTCTGTCCAACACCACGCAGGCGGCCGGTATCGCGCTGATCAGCTCGTTCGGCAGCATCGCCTCGTTCCTTGCGCCCTACCTGATCGGCTGGATGCGCGACACCACCCACAGCGCCAGCCTTGCGCTGTACGTGCTGGCCCTGTTCATCGCCCTGGGTGGCCTGCTGGTGCTGCGCACCCGGGCTGCCATCGTCAACCCCCAGTAAGAGATGCCGAACATGCTCGACCCTAGCCAGATCCTTCAAGCCGCCGCCCAGCTCGACCGCGCCGAGCGCAGCCGCGAGCAGGTGCGCCAGTTTTCCCTCGACCACCCGGCCATCGGCATCGAGGACGCCTACGCCATCCAGCGTGCCTGGGTGGCGCAGAAGATCAAGGACGGGCGCAAGCTGGTCGGGCACAAGATCGGCCTGACCTCGCGCGCCATGCAGGTGTCGTCCAACATCACCGAGCCGGACTTCGGCGCGCTGCTCGACGACATGTTTTTCGACGAAGGCAGCGACATCCCCTTCGAACGCTTCATCGTGCCGCGGGTGGAGGTGGAGCTGGCGTTCATCCTCGGCAAACCCCTCAAGGGGCCCAATGTGACCCTGTTCGATGTACTGGATGCCACCGAATGGGTGATCCCGGCGCTGGAGATCATCGATGCGCGCATCCAGCAGGTGGACCCGCACAGTGGCGCCACGCGCAAGGTGTTCGACACCATCTCCGACAACGCCGCCAATGCCGGGGTGGTGATGGGTGGGCGCGCGGTGCGCCCGGGCGACATCGACCTGCGCAAGGTGCCGGCGGTGCTGTACCGCAACGGCGTGATCGAGGAATCCGGGGTGTCGGCGGCGGTGCTCAACCACCCGGCCAAGGGCGTGGCGTGGCTGGCCAACAAGCTGGCGCCGTATGACGTGGCGCTGGAGGCCGGCCAGGTGATCCTGGGCGGTTCGTTCACCCGGCCGGTGGCCGCCAACCCCGGCGATACCTTCCATGTCGACTACGACATGCTCGGTTCCATCGCCTGCCGTTTTGTCTGACCTTCGGAGACTGCCATGCACCTGCCTGTGAACCGTTTCAAACAACGCCTGGCCAGTGGCGAGCCGCAGATCGGCCTGTGGCTGGGGCTGGCCAGCGCCTATTGCGCGGAGCTGGCGGCCAATGCCGGCTTCGACTGGCTGCTGATCGATGGCGAGCATGCGCCCAACGACCTGCGCGGCATGCTCGCGCAGCTGCAGGCGGTGGCGCCCTACCCTGGCGAGGCGATCATCCGCCCGGTGATCGGCGACACCGCGCTGATCAAGCAGGTGCTGGACGTCGGTGTGCAGACGCTGCTGGTGCCGATGGTGGAATGCGCGGCCCAGGCCGGCGAGCTGGTGCGCGCCATGCGCTACCCGCCGCTGGGCGTGCGCGGGGTGGGCAGTGCACTGGCGCGGGCGTCGCGCTGGAACAGCATCCCCGGCTACCTGGACCAGGCCGATGCGCAGATGTGCCTGCTGGTGCAGATCGAGAGCGTCGAGGGGCTGGCGCAGCTGGACCGGATTGCGGCCGTGGAGGGGGTGGACGGGGTGTTCATCGGCCCGGCCGACCTGAGTGCGTCGATGGGGCACCGGGGCAATCCGGGGCACCCTGACGTGCAGGCGGCAATCGAAGACGCGATCGTGCGGATTCAGCGTGCGGGCAAGGCGGCCGGGATTCTCAGCGCCGATGAAGCGCTGGCGCGCCGCTACATCGAACTGGGCGCGGCGTTCGTGGCGGTGGGGGTGGATACCACGGTGCTGATGCGCGGATTGCAGGGGTTGGTGGGCAAGTTCAAGGGTGAGGCGGCACCTGTCGACAAGGCTGGCGGGGTGTATTGATCTGACGGGCCTCTTCGCCGGCAAGGCCGGCTCCTACACAGGCTGCGGTATCTGCAGGTGCCGGCCTTGCCGGCGAATGAGTTAGCGCCGTACTTGCTTCAGTTCTTCCAGCAACCCCAGCAACTGCTGCAGCTTCTGTTCACCGAACTGGTCCTGCAGCTGCTGGTAGTTGGCCTCCATGCTCTGGCTCATGGAGTCGAAACACGCCACGCCCTTGTCCGCCAGCTTGACCAGCACCCGCCGCTGGTCCTGCTCGGCCTTGCGCCGGCACACCAGCCCCGCCGCCTCCATGCGCACCAGCACACCGGTCATGCTCGGCTTGAGGATGCACGCCTGTTCGGCCAGCCGGTAGATCTCCAGCTCGCCCTGCTGGCTGAGGATACGAATGACCCGCCACTGCTGCTCGGTCAGGCCATGCTGGTTGAGCGAGGGGCGGAAGAAGCTCATTGCCGCCTCGCGGGCTTGCAACAAGGTAAGAGTCAGCGAAACACGAGGTTTGGACATGGAAGGCTACGGTCATCAGGTTATTTGTTAACACTTTAACAAAGAAGCCGGCGGCCACCTACCCGCCTGCGCAGCGCTGGCACCCGCGGTCAAGGCATGCGGCACGCAGGGTCAAGACACGCCACCCCGCCAAGCCCCCTAATAGGCCTCGAAAGCTCCTCCACTTTTCAGGCTGCGCCATGATCACGATCGAAACGCCGACCTACTACACGGCAACCAAGAAATACAACCTGAGCTTCCCGACCCTGGAACACGATGAAGACGCGGACGTGGTCATCATCGGCGGCGGGTTTTCCGGCATCAACACGGCGCTGGAGCTGGCCGAAAAGGGCATCACCAACATCGTCGTGCTCGAGGCCCGCTACCTGGGCTTTGGCGGCACCGGGCGCAACGGCGGGCAGATCATGGCCGGCATCGGCCACGATCTTGAAAAGATCAAATCAGCCGTGGGCGAAGATGGCCTGCGCCAGATCTTCGAGATCAGCGACCTGGGCGCCGACATCATCAAGCAGCGCATCGCCCGGTACGCCATCGATGCCGACTTCTGCCACGGCTATGGCTACATGGGCTTCAATGCCCGCCAGGAGAAAACCCTGCGCGCCTGGGAGAAAGACTTCAAGTCGGTGAATTCCCAGCACGAGATCCGCTTTCTGGGCGGCAGCGAGGTCAGCCAGATCATCGGCTCCAACGCCTACGGCAGCGCCCTGCTGCACATGGGCGGCGGGCATGTGCACTCGCTCAACCTGCTGCTGGGCGAGGCCAAGGCCGTGGCCGGGCATGGCGTGCGCATCTTCGAGAACAGCCCGGCGCTGCAGGTGCAGTACGGCGAGCGCATCACCGTGCGCACCGGCCGCGGCTCGGTACGCGCCAGCAAGCTGCTGTGGGCCTGCGACAGCTTTCTGAACAGGCTTGAACCCGAACTGCACCGTTCCACCATCAACACCTACGCCTTCCAGATGATGACCGAGCCGCTGCCAGAGGAGCTGATCCGGCGCATCAGCCCGATTCGCGGCGCCTACAGCGACATTCGCCCGGTGATCGACTACTACCGCGTGACCAACGAGAACCGTCTGCTGTTCGGCGCCGCGACGCCGCTGGTGGAGCATATCCCCCGCGACCTCAAGGCCTGGAACCGGGCATTGATGCTGAAGATCTTCCCGTACCTGAAGGACGTGAAGATCGACCTGGCCTGGGGTGGCCCGATGGCCTGCAGCCCCAACCTGTTCCCGCAGGTCGGCACCCTGCCCGGGCGCAGCAATGCGTTCTACGTGCAGGGCTACTCCGGGTTCGGCGTGACGCCCAGCCACATCATCTGCAAGGTGCTGGCCGAAGGCATGAGCGAAGGCTCGGCCCGCTATGACCTGGTCAGTTCGATCCCGCGCCCGACAATTGTCGGCAAGGACCATATCCGCCCGCTGCTGCTCACGGCCGGCAAATCCTGGCACCAGCTGTCGGGGTACTGGAATGGCCGGCGCTGACCCCCCCTTTTTTTCCACTGTTCAAGGAACACTGCCATGACCCTGACTGCACTCAAGCACAACATCCAGCTCGGCGAACTCGACGCCTGGGGCACCGTTGCCGACCTGGGCTCGGAGATTCTCGAAGGCGAGGTGCGTGCCTTCGGCAAGATGACCTTCGGCGCGCCGACCGACGCGCTCAGCAGCGCCTACTTCGGTACCACCCAGGGCAGGTTCCGCATGGTCTATCCGTTCAACGAGCAGGCCACGGTGATGACCGGCCAAGTGCGCCTGACCGATGAAAGCACCGGGCAGAGCACGCTGTACAAGGTGGGCGACAGCTGGTTCGTGACCAAGGGCACGCCGGTGCTGTGGGAGGTGCTGAGCGAGAGCTTCGTGAAGCATTACCTGGCGGTGGCCTGACGGGCCTCTTCGCGGGTCAAGCCCGCGCCCACAGGTTGTTGTGATCCTGTGGGAGCGGGNNGCGGGCTTGACCCGCGATGAGGGCACCACGATTTATCCGGCTGCGTTCAAAGCATCCCCGAACACCACCCACATCGCCCGCAACCGCCGCGCGTACGCCTGCGGCCCGGCATAGATCAGCTCTACATTCAGGCTGTCCACCACCCCCAGGTACGCGTCCACATACACCCCCCGCCGCGCCACCGGCACCTGCGGCAGGCACGTGCCCAGCGCCTGCTCGAACACCTCGCCCAGCCGCGCCAGGTACCCCTCGAAGCCTGCCGAGATGATCGGCCGCAGCGCCGCCGGCGGAAAGAACGCGGTACGCAGCAGAAACCGCAGGTGCGCCGACTGCTGATAGCGCTCACCCAGGCAGTGGGCATAGCCGGCCCCCGGCAACGCGTCATCGCACTGCGCAAAGCACTGCTCCACATACAGCCGCTCGGCCTCCACCGCACGCTCGAACACCGCCTCGAACAGGTCGTCCTTGCTGCTGAAGTGCGCATACAGCGACGGCTTGCGCATGCCGGCCGCCGCCGCGATGTCGTTGAGCGAGGCGGCATCGTAGCCATGCTCGGCAAACTGCTCGACCGCGATCGCGCAGACCTTCTGCGCCGAAGGCGTGAGGGTTCTCATGCAGGGTTCTCCCGTATCAATGCCCGGCCAGGCTGCTCGCCTCGACCGGCGCGTGCCGGGTGCAGGCGCGCACCAGCAGCGCCACGACAACACCCGAAATCACCAGCAGCGACGCCCAGTGCGCCGCGCCCAAAGGCGCCATGATGCCCGACAACGGCGTGGCGAACGACGAAATGATCAACTGGAAGGCGCCCAGCAACGCCGCCGTGGAGCCCAGCGCGCGGCTTTGCGAAGACATCACCAGCGACATCAGCGTGGCCTCGAGAATGCCCAGGCCGAACATCGCCAGCGCCATGCCGGCAACGATGCCGGTCAGCCCCGCCGCGCTCAGGGCCCCTGCCAGTACCACCAGGGAACCGATCAGCAGGCACCCCGCACCGGCCTTGGCCAGGCGCAGCAGGCCCTTGCGCGCCACCAGCCGACCCGCCGCGATGGCGCCGAGCAGAATTGCCACCCCGGTGGCGCCGAACAGCGTGCCGAAGGCTTGCACCGACAGGCCGAAGTGGGTCTGGTAGACGAACGCCGCACCGCCGATGTAGGCAAACAGAAAGAAGAACACCGCCGCCAGCGCCAGCGCCGGGCGCAGGAACTGGCCATCGCTGCCGATGCGCAGGTAAGTGCGCAGGATGTCCCGCGGCTGCCAGGGCTGGCGCTTGTCGGCGGCCAGGGTTTCCTTGAGCACCCAGGCCGAGTTCAACAGCACCAGCACGCCGAGCCCGGCCAGGGTGAGCATGATCGCGCGCCAGCCAAGGTGGGCCCCCACAAAACCGCCCACCGCCGGTGCGAGCACAGGCGCCAGGCCCTCGACGGTCATCAGCAGGGCGAAGATCTGCGCGGCACGCGCCCCTTCGGCCACATCGCGGACCATGCTCATGATCACCACCAGGGTCAGCGCACTGCCCAGGCCCTGGACAAAGCGTGCCGCCAGCAGGGTTTCGAGGCTGGGTGCCTGGGCCGCGGCCAGCGAACTGAGCACAAACACCAGCAGCCCGGCCAGCAGCGGCCGGCGCCGGCCCAGGGTGTCGACCAGCGGGCCGAACAGCAATTGGCCGGCGCCCATGGCCAGCAGAAACACCGTCAGCGTCAGTTGCACCCCGGCATAGGTCGCGCCGTACTCGGCGGCGATGCTCGGCATGCTGGCCAGGTACATGTCGATGGCCGACGGCCCCAGGGCGCCGATCAGCGCCAGGGACACGGCAAATTTCACATGGGGGGACTGCGGGGTGTGCATAGCTCGAATCCACAAAAAGGTCACAGGTCTGGCTGCCGAATGCCTAACCTACCGACCGGTAGGTAGCCAGAGCGTGCGAGCCTATACACTGTGCCCCGCAGGGTCAAGCCAGTGGTTTATCAGGCCGGGCCGGCCAGGCTATGGGAGCGGTAGTCCTTGGGCGAGCGTTCGAACTGTTTCTTGAACGAGCGGCTGAAGTGCGCCGAATCGGTGAAGCCCCATTTGTAGGCGATGGTGGTGATCGACTCGGTCTTGAGGATCGGGTTGGCCAGGTCGTCGGCGCTGCGTTGCAGGCGCGTGCGCTGGATGTAGCGACACACGCTGTCGCCCTGCTCTTCGAACAGGCGGTAGAGGTGGCGCACCGAAATGTTCAGGCGGTTGGCCAGGTTCACCGGCGACAGGCCAGGCTGGCCCAGGGACTCGTCGATGACCTTCTGCACATAGCTGCGCAGGTTGGCGCCGTGCAGCGCCGCGCCCGGCTGCACCTGGTCATCGCCGCCCTCCAGGGCCGACCCCAGCAGCGACAGAAATGCACTGTGCAGGGCCTGGCCCTCGGCCAGCTCGCCCTCCCCCGGAGCGCTTTCCTTGCACAGCTGATCCATCAGCACATGCAGCATGCGCCCGCAGGCCTTGGTCTGGGAGATCTTGCCGAAGGTACGCGCATCGCCCCCCAGCTGCCGGCACACCGCCTCGCGCGAGAGCGACAGCGAGGCGTGTTCGATCAGGCCGAACGGCATGATTTCACAGGCCCCGACCGCGTCCATCAGCAGCATCTCGCCCGGTGCCAGCTGCACACTGACGCCGTTCTGGGTGACCTGGGAGAAACCGGTGCGCTGGCTGACCAGAAAGCAGTGCTGGTCGTTGTCGCGGTCGGGCTTGATGCCGTCGCGGCGGATCAGCCCGGCGTTGGTGCGCAGGTTGGCCAGGGCCAGGCCGCCGCGTGACCAGGTGGAAATCTCGCCGATGAACAGCGAGCGGTTGAACGCAAGTTCGGTCTCGAAATGCCCGCAAATGTGCTGCATGTCGGCATTCCAGCGGTCCAGCGCAGTGCCGGCGAGCTGATGAGTACTCATGGGTACCTCCACGATGGCATCTTGTTTTTGTTGGGCAATAGTTAACATGTTAGCTATATGCACGCAACACGTTCGTCGTCGCCAGGGTGGAAGCAGTTTTGGTGCCAGCCTGCGGGTTCAGAGGCCTTCGACAAGCCGCGCCAGACCTTTCAATGCGGCCAGCAGCAGGTCACGCTGTGCGGGGTTCAGGCTGATGTAGCGACGAAACGCCGGCATGCGGTTGACCACCTCGCTGCCGCCCATGTGCTCCAGGGTCAGGGTCCAGCAGCCGCCTGCCAGGTCCAGGTGCAGGCGCTTGAAATCCAGCGGCATCAGCGCCTGTTGCATGGCCGGGTCGTGGGCCAGGGCCTGCTCCAGCCGCGCCTGCCAGGACCGCTCGCCACGAAGCTGGCGCCAGCGCAGGCCGCTGCGCCGCAGTGCACCGGTATGCTGCAACGCCAGCCGCGCCGTGCCCTGTTGCGGGCCGGGCACCTGCAGGCGGAACTCGCACAGCACCAGGTGCATCAGCAACTGCGACTCGGTGCGCTCGCGCACCTCGAACGCCAGGCTGCCATCGGCCAGGGCGTAGCGTGCACTGCCCGGCCCCAGCACCTCGCAACCGGCCAGGCCGAGGTTGCGCTGCAGGTGCGCCAGCGTCACCCCGGGGCGGTAGCCCGAGGGCGCGCGGTCAAACAGCCTTTGCCACAGTGTGGGCAGGGTATGCGCCATGCTCGACTCCCGGTTGGTGGGCAAATTCGCGCGCCAGCACCTCTTCGACCGAGGCCGGCTTGAACGGGTTGACCTTCTGCACCACCAGGGTCCAGAACAGCGCGTACACCGCCGTGGCGCCGAGCATCCAGGCGAATGGCACGTACACCTGGGCCGGGTTCATGCCCGGCGGGGTGATGAACCACATGCCCAGGCCGATGCCGACGCTCGACAGCAATTGCGGCAGCGGGAACAGCGGCGAGCGGTAGGCCCGTGGCAGGTCGGGCCGGCGAATGCGCAGGATCACCACCGACAGCGTCACCAGCAGGTAGGCGGTGCTCCAGGCACACACCGCCGCCAGTACCAGGTGCAGGATGGTGTCGGTGTTGCCGCCCAGCCACCAGGCGTGCAGGCACGGGATCAGCATCGCCACCAGAATGCACACGATGGGGGTCTTGAAGCGTGGGTGCAGGTAGGTGAACACCCGGGGCAATGCGCCATCCACCGCCATGCCATAGAGGATGCGCGGCACCCCGGCCATCAGGGTGTTGATGGTGGCGGCGCCGGCGAACAGAAAGCCGATGCCCAGCCACAACGGGCCGATGTCGCCCATCACCTGTTGGGCAAAATGCGGAATGGCCATGGGCGTGTCCAGCAGGTGCGTGCCGCTGGCGGCGTCGAGCAGCACGTTGTCGACCTGGCGCTTCATCGCCGCGCCATAGATGAACATGCACGAGGCCACGCCCAACAGCCCCAGCGCCATGGCCCTGGGCAGGGTGCGCGCCGACTGGCGCAGGTCGGGTGCCAGCGGGGTGACGAACTCGCAGCCGACGAACATGAACATCGCCATGCCCACCAGCGACAGCACGGTGATCAGGTCGGTGCCCACCAGCGACGCGCCGAACCAGCCGTCCAGTTGCACCGCCGGGGCGGCGATCAGGCCGAGCACGCCGAACACCATCAGCGTGGTCCACATGCCGAAGGTGAGGATGATCTCGGCCTTGCTGAACACACTGATGCCGAACGCATTGAGGATGCCGAACACCACCACGAAGCCCACCCCCAGCAGCCACGAGCCACCGGCGGATTCGGCCAGGGTGTTGAGGTGTTCGAAGTTCACCAGCGCCATCACCCCGGCCAGGATGGTTTCGGCGGTGCCGGCAAACACGTGCACGATCAGGTAGGCCGACAGCGTGCCGGTGATGGCGAAGAAGCGCCCCATGCCGCAGTTGATGTAGTCGTACACCGAGCCGGTGGTGGGCAGGATGGCGGCGGCTTCGGCGAAGGTGGTCGACTGGGCGAGCATCATCAGCATGGCGATCAGCATGGCCACGGCGAACGCACCGCCGCCGATGCCGAAACCGGTGGTGGCGGTGAGGATCACCGGGCTGGCCATGATCAGGCCGATGGTGCTGGCCAGCGCGGTGGGGAACCCGACCGTGCCACGGTTCAGGTGCACGCTGAGGGTGTGGTTGAGCGACATGATGAGCGACCTCGAATGCCGTTGTTGTGGTTATGCGCCACTGTGCGCTGGCGGTTGACTGGCGTCTTGCCCGTGGCTGCCTGGGGTTTTGTTGCAGGCTGCCAGCGCACTTCTGGCCGTAGCCGGTTTGCCTGGCGGACTGTGCACTCAGGTTTTACGACCGCTTCGCGCTCGATCGTCGGCCAAGCCAACTCCCACGCCCTGCGGGCAGAAGCCAACCTCACAGCCCCAAACAACCTGCTTCTGGCCGCAAGGCCGTGGGAGCGGGCTTGCCCCGCGATCTGGCGCAAAGCGGCAGCAAAACCAGCGCA
>NZ_DLNW01000013.1:32303-42501 GCF_002478435.1 Pseudomonas sp. UBA7500
CGTCGGCCAAGCCAACTCCCACACCCTGCGGGCAGAAGCCGACCTCACAGCCCCAAGCAACCTGCTTCTGGCAAGCACCCCGGCACCTACCCGCCTGGCGCACACAATCAATCCATGTGGCAGCCAGATCAAAGACAGCCCCCACCGTCCCCGCCCTAAATGGCCACCACTCACGCCAACCCGGGGACCCCACCACCATGAACCTGCACCCTCACCTGCTTGCCGCCCTCAGCCTGGCTGCGCTGCTGGCCCAGCCATCAGCCCAGGCCATCGAGCTCTACGCCGATGACGAGTCCCACCTGAATGCCGACATCCTGGCGGTGTACGGCCTGTTCAACAGCCGCAAGAACTACGACGCCACGCCCGGCGGCTCGACCTGGCGCGAGGGCTTCATCAAGTATGGAATCAGCGGCGACCAGCGCCTGGCCGGCAACGGCAGTGCCTACGGCGCACTCAGCTGGGTCAGTTCCGCCACCTGGGGCGATGGCGACGCAGCCGGCAACACCGACGGCACCGAGCGCACCACCAAGCTGGAGGACGCCTACCTCGGCTGGCGCTCCGGCGAGCTGTTCCCGTTGCTGGGCAAGGATGGCGTAGATGCCTCGTTCGGCCGTCAGGTGGTCAAGCTGGGCCGCGGCTTTCTGATCAACGACGACGGCCCCAACCTCGGCAAAGGCCCCGCCGACGGCGCGCTGAACCGTGGCGGCGCCTATTACCTGGCGGCGCGCCACGCGTTCGACCGCACCGCCGTGCTGCGCCTGGGCGGCGAGCGTGGCGTGCACGCCAGCGTGCTGTGGCTCAAGTCCGACAACCGCGCCCAGGCCGAGACCGAACTGGCCGCCGGCACCCTGGATTACACCACCGCGGCCGGCACCCTGGGACTGACCTGGATTCACGGCCTGGGCGTGACCGAGCAATGGGCCAGCGAATTCCAGCGCCAACGCGACGGCATGGACACCTACAGCCTGCGCGGCGAAGGCAACGCCGGTATCGACAACGCCAGCTTCGCCTTCGAATACGCCTGGCAGGACAAGCAGGCCGGCCCGGAAAAGGCCTGGTACGCCGAGGCCGGCTACACCTTCGCCGAGCTGCCCTGGGCACCCAGCCTGACCTACCGCTACACCCGCTATTCCAAAGGCTGGGATGCCTTGTTCACCGGGCTGAGCACCGGCTACGGCACCTGGTTCCAGGGTGAGGTGGCGGCCAACTACGCGGGGCCGTTCAACAGCAATACCGGGGTGCATCACCTGGGCCTGGTGGCCAAGCCACTGGAAAACCTGACCCTGGGCGCGCTGTATTTCGACTTCGATACCCTGCACACACGCAACGCGCTGAACCTAGGTGCCCGCGAGCTGGACCTGTACGTGGAATGGACAGTCAGCCCGCACCTGATCGTCAGCCCGCTGGTGGGGCTGTACCAGCCGAAAAAGGACGAGAACACGGGGGGCAATCAGGTGGGCGGCAATGGCACCAACCTGTACAGCCAGGTGACGCTGGCGATGCCGTTCTGAGTTGGCTGGGGCGACGGCCAGGGACATGTCCAAGGCCATCGCCCCCGGGGTTACACGGTCGCGTGGGCCTGTTGCTTGAGGCGTTCGGTGTCGACGCGCACGAACACCGAGTCGGCCGTCACGGTGAGCACGTCGCCGGCCCAGACTTCGCAGATGACCCGGCTCTTGCGCCCCACCTCACCCTCGACCCACGCCTTGAGCACCAGCTCCACGCCCATCGGGGTGGGCTTGAGGTAGGTCAGCGAAAGCTTGCCGGTGACGCAGTCGATGCGCGGCAGGCTGCCCGGCTCGCGGCCTTCGGCGCGGTAGTGCCAGGCCATGGCGGTCCAGTTCGAATGGCAGTCCACCAGCATCGCCAGCAACCCGCCGTACACCAGCCCCGGCCAGCCGGTGAAGGTGGCATCGGGTTCGTGCCGGCACAGCACGTGGCTGCCGTCCTCGGCCCAGTGGCTTTTCAGGTGCAGGCCGCTGGGGTGGGAGGTACCGCAGCCGTAGCACACGCCCTCTGGCGCGGCGAGGTCTTGCAGGGGTAAGGCTTGGGCGTTCATAGGCTTCCTGATTGTTTTTATGGAAAGTCAGACCGTCGATGGTAACGCTGCCAGGCCCGCGCGCGAAAGCGCCAGGGGCCGCCGCAGAGGCTCAGGCCTCCACCGGCAGCCCTGCCGCCTGCCAGTCCGGCAGGCCGCTGTCGAGCCGGCGCACCTTGAAGCCGTGCTCGCGCAAGGCCGCGGTGGCGGTACTCGACAGCACGCACCAGGGGCCCCGGCAGTAGGCAACGATCTCCTGGTCCTGCGGCAGTTCGGCCAGGCGCTGCTGCAGCTCGTCCAGTGGCATGCTGATCGCCCCCGGCAAGTGCCCCAGGGCGTATTCCTCGTGGGAGCGCACATCCAGCAGGGTGATGCTCTGCTCGTGCAGGCGCTGCACCAGTTCGTCGCGCGACATCGCCTCCAGGCGCTCCTGCGCACTCATGCTGTCGGCCAGCAGCTCGCGCACCGCCAGGCGGTTGTGCTCGGCGAACTGCCCCAGTGCCGCCAGCACCTCCAGGATCGGCCCACCACCCAGGCGGTACAGCACGCGCTTGCCGTCGCGACGGGTCTGTACCACGCCGGCGCGACGCAGGTGCTGCAGGTGCTGGGAGGTGTTGGCCACGGACAATCCGCACAGTTCGGCCAGGCGCTCGACCGCACGCTCGCCCTGGGCGATGTGTTCGAGCAGGTGCAGCCGATGCGCATGGCCCAGGGTGCGGGCCAGCTCGGCGATATCGATGAAGTGTTGCTGAGGAAGGTCGGTCATTGACAGGAAGCTATCATTCGCCAATCATTCAATCAATTCATTGAATGTTTTATTCAGGAGCAACGCCATGTCCCCTCTGCTTCACTTCATCGCCAGTGCCAGCCTGATCGGGCTGCTGGGCACGGCGCTGGCCGACCTGTGGGCCGAAACACAGAAGCGGCTGCTGAATGTGCCCACGCCCAGCTGGCCGATGGTCGGGCGCTGGGTGGCGCACCTGCGCCATGGTCAGTTCATTCATGACAGCATCGCCAAGGCGCCGCCCGTACCGGGCGAAGCCCTGCTGGGCTGGGCGACGCACTATGTGATCGGGGTGCTGTACGCCGGGCTGCTGCTGGCGATCTTCGGCATCGGCTGGGCCCACAGCCCTACCCTGCTGCCGGCGCTGGCGATCGGTATCGGCACGCTGGTGGCGCCGTTCTTCATTCTGCAGCCGGGCATGGGCGCAGGCGTACTGGCCCGTCGCACCCCCAACCCCAAGGTGGCACGCCTGCGCAGCCTGGCGGCGCACACGGCGTTCGGGGTCAGCCTGTTCGTCGCGGCGCTGCTGCTCAATGGCCTGGGCCTGATGCCCCGGGGCTGAGCTCAGGCCTCACGCTGGCACCAGGCGTCTATCAATACGTCCAGCAATGCCTGCGCATCCGTGGTGTTGGCGTCGACCAGGGCAATGGCCCAGCCACAGCCGGCCAGCTCGAAGTGTTCGCGCCAGTTGGGCCACGCCACAAGCCCGGCCAGGTCGAAGGAAAACATGCCGCCCCGCTCGCCATGGCCGCCGTGAATCGACTCGCCCAGGCCGAATGGCTGCGGGTCGAAGGGCTTGAGGCTCACGTAGTACACGTGGTGGGTGTCGTGCTCCGGGGTGGGCGCGCGGTTGCACTGGGAGAAGTCCACCGACTGCCAGCCCAGCTCGCGCTCGTTCATCGGCTGTGCCTGCGCGAGCAGGTAGTCGAGCCCCAGCGTACGCCCACCCGGCCAACCGAGCTGGGTGGCACTGAAGGTTCGCTGGCGCGCCTTGCGTGGGTTGGCAAGCTCGCTCCAGCCCAGCTCGCGGGTCAGCACCAGGCCCTTGAGCAAGCGGTGCTCGCCATTGTTCAGCTCCAGCACGAACTGGCCGTAATCGGTGGGTATCACCCGCACCAGGTGCGTCGGTGCCCCGTGGTCCTGCCCCATGTCGTCTTCCCCTGATGTTACAAAGAATTTCGGCAACCCCGCAGGGTCTACCCAGTAGATCCCCACACAAGAGTCTGCCATGAAATTCGAACGCTTCGCCCAGGGCCTGGCCAAACAGGCCGGTCGCTCGCGCACCTTCCTCATCGCACTGGTACTGATCGTGGTCTGGGCCGTCACCGGGCCTTGGTTCGACTACAACGACACCTGGCAGCTGATCATCAACACCTCGACCACCATCGTCACCTTCCTGATGGTGTTCGTCATCCAGAACACCCAGAACCGCGACAACGACGTGCTGCACATCAAGCTCGACGAACTGCTGCGCTCGACCAAGGCGGCGCACAACGCGCTGATGAACCTCGACCAGCTGGACAACAGCCAGCTCAAGCAATTGCTCAAGGAGTACCGGGAGATCGGCGAAGACCGCGCCACCGACCTGCCCGCCGATGAAACCGGGGGCAGGCGCGGCGACGCGCAGTGAGGCGGGCTACTGGTTGGCGCCGGTGAGGGTGTTGTAGCTGGTGATCAGGTTGCGGTAGTCGGGGATGTGGTTGGAGAACAGCGCGCCCAGCCCCTCGACATCGTTGCGCCAGTCGCGGTGCAGTTCGCAGGCTGCGCCGAACCAGGTCATCAGTTGCGCACCGGCCGACGACATGCGGTCCCAGGACGCGTCGCGGGTGATCGGGTTGAAGGTGCCGGAGGCGTCGGTGATCACGAACACCTCGAAGCCTTCGGCAATCGCTGACAGCGCCGGGAACGCCACGCACACCTCGGTGACCACACCGGCGATGATCAGCTGCTTCTTGCCGGTGGCCTTGACCGCCTTGACGAAGTCTTCGTTGTCCCAGGCGTTGATCTGGCCGGGGCGCGCGATGTACGGCGCGTCAGGGAACTGCGCCTTGAGCTCGGGCACCAGCGGGCCGTTGGGGCCGCTTTCGAAGCTGGTGGTGAGGATGGTGGGCAACTTGAAGTACTCGGCCAGGTCGGCCAGCGCCAGCACGTTGTTCTTGAACTTGTCCGGCTCGATGTCACGCACCAGCGAGAGCAGCCCGGCCTGATGGTCGACCAGCAGCACGGCGGCGTTGTTCTTGTCCAGACGGGTGTAGGGAACACTCATGGTCATACTCCTTGCAGGGTGGTCCGGCGCCGTGGCGCCGGAGTTGGGACAAACGTGAGTTGCATACAGACCCTAGTCGGCGCGTGTGACAGTGCCGCCGCCATTGGTCATCTGGCCGAAGCGCCCGGCGCGAAAATCGGCGAACGCCGCCTCGATCTCGGCATCGCTGTTCATCACGAACGGGCCGTAGCCGACGATGGGTTCATCCAGCGGCTCGCCGCTGAGCCACAGCACCGCCGCCTCGCTGTCGGCCTGCAGCAGCACTTCGTCGCCGGCACGCTCCAGCAGCACCAGTTGTGCCGGGCCCACCGAACGCTCGCCATTGACCGTGACCTGGCCGCGCAGCACCACCAGGGCGCTGCTGTGACCGGCCTGGGCAGGCAACCGCACGGGCTTGCCGGGCTTGAGCTGCATGTCCCACACCTGCATCGGCGTGAAGGTGCGCGCCGGGCCGCGATGGCCGTGGTAGTCACCGGCAATCACCCGCAGGCTGCCGGCACCGCCGGGCAGCGCCACGCTGGGGATGTCGGCGGCCAGCAGGGTCTGGTAGCCGGCAGGGGCAGACTTGTGCCGGGCCGGCAGGTTGACCCACAACTGCACCATCTCCAGGGTGCCGCCACTGCGGGCGAACGACGGCGCATGGAACTCTTCATGCAGGATGCCGCCTGCGGCCGTCATCCACTGCACATCGCCCGGGCCGATCAGGCCGCCGGCACCGGTGGAGTCGCGGTGCTCCAGCTCGCCCTGGTAGACGATGGTCACCGTTTCGAAACCGCGGTGCGGGTGCTGGCCGACGCCGCGACGGGCGCTGGTGGGGGTGAAGGCATGGGGCCCGGCGTAGTCGAGCAGCAGGAACGGGCTGATGTGCTGGGCCAGGTTGTCGTAGGTGAACAGGCTGCGTACCGGGAAGCCGTCACCCACCCAATGCGGGTGCGGGCTGCTGTAGACGCCTTGGATCTTTTTCATGAGCTACCTCCTCTCGTGCATGAAGCCAACGATAAGGGCGCAACGCTGAAGGCGGTAGATAGCGTAAAGTGCCCTCAGCGTTCCATTTGGAGAACAGTGGTGGAAGACCTCAACGACCTGTACTACTTCGCCCAGGTGGTCGAGCACGGTGGCTTTGCCGCCGCCGGCCGTGCCCTGGACATGCCCAAGTCCAAACTCAGCCGGCGGGTGGCCGGGCTCGAGGAGCGCCTCGGGGTGCGCCTGATCCAGCGTTCCACCCGGCATTTTTCGGTAACCGACATCGGGCAGGCCTACCACCGCCATTGCGTGGCCATGCTGGTGGAGGCCGAGGGTGCGGCCGAGCTGATCGAGCGCCACCGTGCCGAGCCCCAGGGCATCGTGCGCCTGAGCTGCCCCACGGCGCTGCTGGATTTCTGGGTGGGGCCGATGCTGTCGCGCTTCATGGTGCAGTGCCCGCTGGTGCAGCTGCATATCGAGAGCACCAACCGCCATGTGGACCTGATCCAGGAAGGCATCGACATTGCGCTGCGGGTGCGGGTGCCGCCGCTGGAGAGCAGCGACCTGGTGATGAAGGTGCTGGCCAACAGCACGCAGTTGCTGGTGGCCGCGCCCGGCTTGCTGGCGTCGTTGCCCAGGCCCATCGTGCCCGCCGACCTGGCCGCCTTGCCGAGCCTGCACTGGGGCAACCCGCAGCGCGATTATCAATGGCAGCTCAATGGCCCGGACGGCGCCACGGCCAGCTTGCGGCACACGCCGCGGCTGGTGACCGACGACCTGGTGGTATTGCGCCAGGCGGCGCTGGCGGGCGTGGGGGTGGTGCACCTGCCACTGGTGGTGATCCGCGACGAACTGGCCCGTGGCGAGCTGGTGCAACCCACCCCGCACTGGGCGCCGCAATGCGGGCTGGTGCACGCGGTGTTTGCCTCACGGCGCGGGCTGCTGCCTTCGGTGCGGCACCTGCTGGATTTTCTGGCCCAGGAGTTTGCCCAGAGCGGGATCGATTGATGTGCCAGGGTTTGCTGGCGCTATGCGCCAGATCGCGGGTCAAGCCCGCTCCCACGGGGATTGCGGCACTCTTTGAATAGGCGCTGTACCTGTGGGAGCGGGCTTGCCCCGCGATCGAATGCACAGCATTCGCTGAACCTGCACCCACCGATCATCAGGCATACTGCCCCCCCACCCTCAATCCCAACGCACCGCCATGCAGCCGATTGTCCCCCTGGCAGAAAACTACCCCCACGGCGAGCGCATCGCCCCGCACTGCCACAACCGCGCCCAGCTGATCCATGCCCTGAGCGGGGTGATCACGGTCAACTCCAGCCAGGGCTGCTGGGTGGTTCCGCCAGGGCGCGGCGTATGGGTGCCCGCCGCCGTCGAACACGACCTGAAGATGGCCGGCCAGGTCCGCATGCGCACCCTGTTCGTCGCCTCCGACGCGCGCCCCGACCTGCCGCTGACCTGCCGCGTGGTGGACATCCCGCCGTTGCTGCGTCAACTGATCATCAGCGCCATGCTCATCCCCGCCGACTACCCGCCCGGCGGGCGTGACGAGCGGGTGATGCAGTTGATTCTGGACGAGATCCGCGTGCTGCCAATTCTGGCCCTGCACGTGCCGCTGCCGGTCGACCCGCAACTGGCCGCGCTGTGCCAGGCCCTGCGCGACGACCCGGCCAGCCCCTGGAGCCTGCAGCGCGCCGCCGCCCACAGCGGCCTGAACGCACGCACCCTGACCCGCGCGTTCCAGCGCGAAACCGGCCTGAGCTTCATCCAGTGGCTGCGCCGCCTGCGCCTGCTGGCCAGCCTCGACGCGCTGGCCGCCGGGCACTCGATCCTGAACGTGGCGCTGGACCTGGGCTACGACAGCCCCAGCGCCTTCAGCGCCATGTTCCGCCGCACCCTGGGGGTCTCGCCCAGTGCCTACTTCGGCAAGACCCCGGCCTACGGCCAGCCCGACGCCGACTAGTCAGCGTGCATGCTGGCGCAGCAGCAGCGACGCCAGCGCACACACCGCCAACGCCACGCACGACACATAGAACGCATCCGAATACGCCATCAGGTAGGCCTGCTGATGCACCGTCTGGTCCAGCTGCGCCAGCACCTGCAGGTGCGCCGGGGCCTGTGCATCGAGCACCCCGCCGGGCAGACGCTGCTGCACGGGTGCATCGAACAGCGTCAGGCTCTCATTGATGCGCTGCCCGTGAAACCGTTCGCGCAACGACACCAGCTGCGTCAGCAGCGCCGTGCCCACCGCACCGCCCAGGTTGCGCAGCATCGAGATCAGCGCCGAGGCCGAGCCGGCCTGGGCCTTGTCCAGCCCTTTCACCGCCAGCACCGACAGCGCCACCATGATCAGCGGCTGACCCAGCCCGCGCACCACCGTGGAGGGGATGATCACGTTCTTCGCCGCGTCCGCCGACAGGTGCGCCCCCAGCCAGCAGCCCAGCGCCATGATCGCGAAGCCGCTGGCCACCAGCACCTTGGCGTTGAGCCAGCGCATCAGGCGCGGCAGCAGCGGCGCCAGCAGCAACTGCACCATGCCGTAGGCGATCAGGCTGATGCCGATTTCGCGGGCGTTGTAGCCCTGCACCTGGGACAGGTAGTTGGGCACCAGAAACACCAGCCCGAAGGTCGCCGCCCCGAACACCGCCATGGCCAGGCTGGCCACGCCGAAGTTGTAGCTGGCCAGCAGGCGCAGGTTGATGAAGGGCCGCGCGCCCCACAGCTGGCGCTGCACGAACAGCGCCAACGCCACCACGGCAATCACGCTGAAGGTGACGATGAACGCCGAATCGAACCAGTCCTCGCGCCCGCCCTCCTCCAGCACGATCTGCAGCGCGCCCAGCCCCAGCGCCATGGCCGCGATGCCCAGCCAGTCGGCGCCGCGCAACTGGGCGCGGTCGCCGGCCTGCGCGGGGATCGACCACGCCACCGCCGCCAGCAGCGCCACTCCGGGCAGCAGTTGCAGCAGGAAGATCCAGCGCCATGAATAGGCGTCGGTCAGCCAGCCGCCGATCGACGGCCCGGCGGCCTGGGCCACGCTGTTGGAGAGGCTGAACAAGGCCATGCCCAGGGCGATCTTGCTCGGCGGCAGCTCGGTGATGATCAATTGCATCGACAGCGGGATCAGCACCGCCCCCGAAGCGCCCTGGATCACGCGGATGGCGATCATCGCCTGCAGGTTCGGCGCCAGCGCGCAACTGACCGAGCTGATCAGGAACACCAGCGAGCCCACCAGCATCACCCGGCGCAGCGAGAACACCTGCACCAGCCAGGCGGTGAGCGGAATCATGGTGATTTCCGCCACCAGGTAGGCGGTGGAGATCCATGAGCCTTCCTCGAACGTCGCCCCCAGCGCGCCTTCGATTTCCGGCAGCGCGGCACTGGTGACGTGCACGTTCATGCCCGCCATGAAGCAGCCGAACAAGCCTCCGATCACCGCCACCCACGCGCGCAGCGATACCTTGTCTTCAGTGCTCATCGCGCACCTGCGCCGTGCGCGTATCGATGGTGGCGATCACCGACATGCCCGGCAGCAGCCGCGGCGTGCCGGGTTCCACCGGGTCGAGGTGAATACGCACGGCAAAGCGCTGCACGATCTTGGTGAAGTTGCCGGTGGCGTTGTCGGGCGGCAACAGCGCGAACACCGCCCCCGAGCCGGGCGAGACGCTGTCGACCGTGCCCTGCCAGTGCCGGCCGAAGGTGTCCACCTCCAGGGTCGCGCGCTGCCCCGGGCGCATGTGTTCGAGCTGGGTTTCCTTGAAGTTGGCCACCACGTAGGCCTGCTCCACCGGCACCACTGCCAGCAGTGGCAGGCCGGGGCTGACGTACTGCTGCACACGCACCTTGCGCTGCCCCACCACGCCGTCGAAGGGCGCCCGTACCTGGGTGTCGGCCAGGGCGTTCTCGGCCAGGGCCAGGGCCGCCTCGGCCTGTTCCAGCTCGGCCTCGCGGCGCACCAGTTCGGCCCGGGCCTCGCGCTGCTGGCTGGCCAGCACCTGGTGCCGGGCCCGCTGCATGGCCCAGCCGGCGTCCGCGCCCTTGAGTGTGGCCTGCGCCTGAGTGCGTGTGGTGCTGGCGCGTTCGGCACGCTGGGCACTCACCGCGTTCATGCCGATCAACTGGCGGTAACGCTGCCAGTCGAGTT
>NZ_DLNW01000055.1:0-100132 GCF_002478435.1 Pseudomonas sp. UBA7500
GGCTTGACCCGCGATGCTTTTATCAGGGTAGGATGATCCTTCATCCGCACCCAAGGCGCCCTCCATGTTCATCGGTATCCTGCTCATCCTCACCTGGCTGGTCCTGCTGCTGCGCTACCCGGCCAAGGCCTTGCCGATCTCCATGGCCGCGCTGCTCGGCCTGGGCCTGGTGGGGCTGTGGGTGGTGTGGCTGGACAACCGCGAGGCCAGCCAGCTGGCCCGCCTGGAACTGCGCCTGGACTACGCCCCCGACGCCTGCCCGGCCGACCGGCCGCTGCGCGTACAGATAAAGAACGCCAACCGCGTGCCGCTGGTCGAGCTGCGCTGGCGCGTGGCCGCCTACGCCCCCGGCGACACCGTCAACCTGGCCGAGAACACCTACGCCGCACCGCGCTACCGCGGCCCCGGCGACCTGCAGCCCGAGGCCAGCTGGCACGACTGCCTGCCCCTGCCCCCCCTGCGCTCAGGCTACCGCCCGCAAACCCTGGAATTTCGTGCCGAGCACCTGCAGGGTGGGTTTGCCAACTAGTATTTTTGTCAGTTACCTGAGACACGCCAGCCGGGGTTGAATGGAGCGCACCGGAAATCTTGCAGGAGGCACCACCATGTCACTCAGGCCCGTGACCCGCCTCGACCAGCTCCAGGCGCTGCTCGATGATTGCACACGCCAACGCCCGGCCATGGTCATGGTGGGCTCGGCCAGTTGCCCGCCTTGCCGCACGATTCATCCCGGTGTTGCACGGCTTGGCAGTCAACATCCTCAGGTCGACTTCCACTATTTCAACGTCGACCTGTTCGAGGATCACCCGCAAGAACCGGCCCTGACCGGCCTGTTCCAGAGCCTGTCGCTGCACTACCTGCCTTCACATATCCTGTTGCCCGTCGCCGGCCCCAACCTCGTGGTGTGCGCCACGAGCATCACCCGGCTGATCGACGCCCTGACCGAACACCACATTCTGAGGAGAGCCCCCTTCCATGCCCGTCGTCCTGATCACCGGTTGCTCCAGCGGCATCGGCCGTGCCCTCGCCGACAGCTTCAAGTCCGCCGGCTACGACGTGTGGGCGACCGCGCGCAAGGCCGATGACGTCGCCACGCTGATCAAGGCCGGCTTCAGCAGCCGCCAGCTGGACGTCAACGACGAGGACGCCCTGGTACGCCTGGCCGACGCCATCGAAACGGCCCATGGCGGCCTCGACATCCTGATCAACAACGCCGGCTACGGCGCGATGGGGCCGCTGCTGGACGGCGGTGTCGAGGCCATGCAGCGCCAGTTCGAGACCAACGTGTTCGCACTGATCGGTGTGACCCGTGCACTGTTCCCCTTGCTGCGACGCAATCGCGGCCTGGTGGTGAACATCGGCAGCGTGTCGGGTGTGCTGGTCACCCCGTTCGCCGGCGCCTATTGCGCATCCAAGGCGGCGGTGCATGCGCTCAGCGATGCGCTGCGCCTGGAACTGGCGCCGTTCGGCATCGGCGTGATGGAAGTGCAGCCCGGCGCCATCGCCTCAAGCTTCGCCAGCAATGCCGGGCGCGAGGCCGAGCAGGTGCTGGCGCAAGACTCGCCGTGGTGGCCATTGCGCGAGCAGGTGCGCGCCCGCGCCCGCGCCTCGCAGGACAGACCGACCCCCGCCAGCGCGTTCGCCCAAGGCCTGCTCAAGGCCGTACAGCAGCGTACCCCGCCCGACCTGCTGCGCCTGGGCAACGGCAGCCGCGCCTTGCCGCTGCTGGCCGGCGTGCTGCCCAAACGGCTGCTGGAAAAGGTGCTGAAGAAACGTTTCGGCCTCGACCGCAGCCTGTGATCTGCCCGGTTTGCGGGGGCCTGCGCCGGCGATAGCTGACCCTATCGCTAACTATAAAGTGCACACCAGAGCATTTTCCAAAGCGTCTCCAAGGCCAAGAATCGCCCTCGTACTGGATCGGCTGCATTGCCACAGCGGCGGCGCGCTCCAGGCAATCAGGGAGAAATCTCCAAGGTCGGAGCACCGCTGCCTGCTGGCAGCCTTTCTCACAAATGCAATCAGGCCCTTTCTGGAGACATTCGTGAAACACCTTAACCTTCCGCGCAAGATCCCCACCCAGGCCCGCTCGCGGATGATGGTCGAAACCATCCTCACCTCCACCGCCAAGGTGGTGGTCAAGCATGGCTACCAGGGCACCAACACCAACCTGGTGGCCCAGCGCGCCGGGGTCAGCGTGGGCTCGGTCTATCAGTACTTCCCGAACAAGGATGCATTGATCGCGGCGTTGCATGAGCGCCATGCGCAGGCCATGAATCGGGTGATTCTGGAGGTCGCCGGCGCACACGAGGTGGCCGACCTGCCGGCCCACCTCAGGCTGCTGGTGCAAGCCCTGCTGCACCTGCACCAGCAGGAACCGGAGCTGCACCGGCTGCTCGACACCGACCTGGCCAACCTGAGCCGCAGCGTCGACGACCTGCAGCACAAGGCCCGCATCACCCTGTCCATCGAGCGCCTGCTGGACCGCTGGCGGGCCACGCTGGCTCACAGCAACCTGCACCTGGCCGCCTGGCTGGCGGCGCAGGTGATCACCTCGATGGTCAAGGCCTACATCCTCGACTCGCCGCAGATGAGCCAGGCGCAGATCGAGGATGCGATCAGCAGCTCGCTGATCGGGCTGTTGTGCCTCCCGCCGGCCATGCCGCTGGCCACCGCCCGCGCCCGCGCGCAGCCGCACAGCTCAGCGGCGTAGCGCCTGGCGCGCCTGCAACTGCTCGTAACGCTCCAGCAAGCGCAGAGCCTGCAGGTAGCTGGGCACTTCCACCACCAGGCCATCGACTTCGGCACGCACGTTGCCGCCCTGGGCCGCCGCCTCGAACGCCGCCACCTGCCGGCGCGCCAGCTCGGCGTCCGCGTCAGCGGGGGTGAGGTAGCGATTGGCGACCGCCACGTGCGCCGGGTTGACCACACCCTTGGCCTGGTAGCCGATGGAGCGGGCGAACTGCATGTCGGCTTCGGCACCCTGCGCGTCGGCAAAGGTGTAGGGCGAGTCGATGGCCAGCACCCCCGCCGCCGCGCATTCGAGCAGAAAGCGCGAGCGCGGGTAATACAGCTCGGTGCCGGCGCGGCTGCGCCCGGCGCCCAGGTCGGCCACCATATCCTCGGTGGCCACCAGCATCGCCTTGATACGCGGGCTGGCGGCGGCGATCTCGATGGCGCGCACCACGCCCAGCGCGGTCTCGATGTTCGGCACGATCAACGTGCTGCCGGCAGCGATGCCATGGCGCCCCTCAAGCTCGGTGATCATCTGGTCCAGCTCGATCATCTGCTCGCGGCGCTCGACCTTGGACATCATCACCACCTGCGGGCGGCCAGCCATCACTGCCGCCAGGTCCTCGTGGCCACAGGTTTCAAACGGGTTGATGCGCACCGCACTGACCCGCCCGCAGGCGCGCCAGCGCTGCAGGATATCCACCGCCAGTGCACGCGCCTCGGGGCGTCGCGCCGGTGGGGTGAAGTCCTCCAGCTCCTGCACCAGCACGTCGCCATCGCCGTCGAGTGCCGCCAGCAACGCGCGCTCGTCGGCGCCGGGAATGAAGAAAAAGGTGCGGCAAAGCGCCAGTGGGTTGTCCTTGGAAACTGCCATGGTTGACGTCCTGTACAGAGAAGAAAAGGAAGAAAAGAAAGCGCCTCAGAGCATCGCCAGGCCGCCGTCCACGGCGATGGTGGTGCCGCTGACGAACGAGGCCTTGCCCGACAGCAGCCAGGCGATCACCTCGGCGGCTTCCTCGGCACGGCCCTCGCGGCGCAAGGCGGTCATGCCGTGCAGCTGTTCGAGCTTGCCGGCGACGCGCGTGGTGTCATCGAGCATCGGCGTGCGGATCACCGCCGGGGCAACGCAATTGACGGTCAGCCCGCGCGGGCCCAGTTCGCGCGCCAGGCCCTTGCTCAGGGTGATTACCGCGCCCTTGCTGGTGGCGTAGCCGAGCGTGCCGGCCAGGCCGCCGCCGCGAATGCCGGCGACGCTGGCCACGGTGCAGATATGCCCGCCGGCGCGCATCAAGGGCACGCTGTGCTGCACCACGCTGAAGGTGGCAAGCAGGTTGACCTCCAGCAACTGGCGCAGGCGCGCCACGCTCAGGTCGTCGAATGCCGTGGTGTCGACCACCCCGGCGCAGGTGGCCAGGCCATCGATGCGCCCGCGCCACCGGGCGATTTCGGCGAACACCGCGGCCGCTGCCTGTTCATCGCACAGGTCCAGGGCGAACGGCCGATGGCCTGGGCCCAGCGCATGCAGGGTGCGATCCAGGCCGCCTTCGTCACGGTCCAGGCACGCCACCTGAAAACCCTCCCGTGCCAGCTGCAGGGCGGTCGCCGCGCCAATACCGCTGGCCGCACCGGTGACCACCGCCACCCTGTCTTGATTGGTCATGAACACTGCACTCCCTGAATGGCGATACAGGGCCGCTACAACAACGGCGCCTGAGTGGCGGCCATGCTAAAAGAATGCCTGCCGAACAACTACTCGCATTAAAAACCCCACACACAAGAGCCGTGCCCGTGTACCCGCCGTGGATTGCTCGCATTGCCAGGAATATTAAATATTCATGACCAAAGTTCGTTGTCGGCGGCGAAATGCGAGCAATTCAACGCCACCCTCAAGGCCGCCCCCACAAACGAACCATGGCGTACAACCAGCAGCCAGCAACCCCACGACAGACAAGCGCTGCAGCGCGAAAGCGAGTTCCCTGCAAACAAACGCGAGTAGCCTTGCAAGTTCAACTTGCCTAGCATTTGAAACAACTTGAAACCCACTTTCAAGGGACCGAACAAGTTGCCGAGAAGTTTCAATAACATTTCGCCAACTTCAAACAGAACAAACAAAAGGAAGTGCAGCATGAGCCAGAAAGGCTTTGAGACCGTCATTGAAATCAAATACCGCGACACCGACTCGATGGGCCATGTAAGCAGCCCCATCTATTATGACTACATGCAACATGCCTACCTCTGCTACATGCACCACCTGCTGCAACTGCCAAAGAGCGAAAAACTGCCGCACATCATGGTGCGCAGCGAGTGCGACTACCTCAAGCAGGCCATGTACGGCGAAACCCTGGTGGTCAGCAGCGCCGTGGTGAAATTCGGCACCAAGAGTTTCGAGATCGAGCACACCATGCGCCGCCAGGACGATACCCACGAGGTGGTGGCCAGGGCCAAGTCGTACCACGTGATGTTCGACTACGACAAACAGGCCACCGTGCCTGTGCCCCAGGCATTCAAGGATCAGGTCCTGGCTTTCCAGGAAGGCTGAGCCGGCGCTCAGGGACGAACCGTTCGCCGACGCTCAGGCGCCCCGGCGAACCGACTGCAAAGGTACGCTCAATGAAACTCTCCTGGACTCCACAGCAGCTCGCGCTGCTGTCGACCTACCGCGCCATCGGCGTGGAACTGGCCGAGGCGCGGCGCAGCGCCGCCCCCGGTTTCGATCACTACGGCTGGCAGCGCCTGTGCGACGCGGGCCTGTGGAAGCTGGTCATCCCGCTCGAATACGGCGGCCTGGGTGAAGACTGGTGGGGCTTCAGTGCCGCGCTGGAAGGCCTGGCCTCGTCGATCCGCACGCCCGAGCTGCTGCTGTCGGTGATTGCCCAGGCCGGCATGGTCCGTGCCCTGATGCTCTACGGCAGCGACGCCCAGAAGGACCGCTACCTGAGCGCAATCCTGGCCGGCGCGCTGAGCGCCACCGGCATCGCCGAACCGGGCACCGGCACCGACGTGCGCAGTATCCACAGCCTGCTGACCCCGTGCGAGGACGGCTACCGGCTGACCGGCAGCAAGTTCAACATCGCCCATGCACCGGTGGCCGACTTCCTGCTGATCGTGACCCGCCTGGCCACCGACTCCAAGCACAACATCGCCCTGGTGATCATCGACAAGGACACCCCCGGCCTGACCCGTGGCGAGCCGGACGACAAGCTGGGCAACAAGCACCTGCCCACCGGCCCGCTGCACTTCGACAACCTGCCGGTGCCGGCCGAACAGGTACTGGGCGAGCCGGGCCGCGGCCTGCAGCAACTGATCAGGATCATCTCGCTGGGGCGTGCGTACTACGGCCTGGTAGCGGCCAACCTGCCCACGCCGTTCCTGGCCGAGGCCATGCACTACGCGGCCAACCGCCAGAGCTTCAACAGCGCCATCGACACCCACCAGTACGTGCAGAAGCGCCTGGTGGACATCGCCATGGGCATGGAGCGCAACCGCTGGATGGTGTACGCCGCGCTCGACCAGCTGCTGGGCAACGACCCCCAGGCGCTGATGAGCTGCTCGATCGCCAAGCTCGGCGCCGCACAGGACTTCATCCACAGCGCCATCAGCCTGCTCAAGCTGTACGGCAGCCTGGGCTACCACGAAGGCGACATCGCCACCCTGGTCAAGGACGCGCTGGGCTTTGCCAGCGTGGGCGGCACCGAAGAGATGCACCAGAAGAACATCTTCAACCAGCTGCTGCGCCTGACCCAGGCCGGCTGACCCCGCAGCGCCCGCCCCTGCCACCTGCGCGCCCGGCCCCACCCGGCGCGCGGGCATGGCAGCGCGAGCGTGGGCGCCCTTGACCACTCCCCTTCCTGGTAGAGAACAGACCCGATGCCGATCGAATCGACTTTACTGCACGCAAGCCCTGTCGCCGCCCTAGCCCCGGTGCCCTTCGCCCAACCGTTCGATGACCACCTGGAACAGGCCGGCCTCGACGAGTTGCGCCAGCACCAATTGCTGCGCCTGCGCCAGACCCTGCTGCATGCCTATACCCATGTGGCCTGGTACCGCGAGCAGTTCCATGCACTGGACGTGCACCCCTACGACCTCAAGCACCTCGACGACCTGGCGCACTTCCCGCTGACCAGCAAGGCACAGTTGCGCGACCACTACCCCTTCGGCCTGTTCGCCGTGCCGATGGACCAGGTGCTGCGCCTGCATGCCTCCAGCGGCACCACCGGCCAGCCCACCGTGGTCGGCTACACGCGCAACGATATCGACGTGTGGGCCTCGCTGGTGGCGCGCTCGATCCGCGCTGCGGGCGGGCGGCGCGGCGACCGCATCCATATCGCCTATGGCTACGGCCTGTTCACCGGCGGCCTGGGCGCACACTACGGCGCCGAGAAACTCGGCTGCACGGTGATCCCGATGTCGGGCGGGCAGACCGCACGCCAGGTGCAGCTGCTCAAGGACTTCCAGCCGGACATCATCATGGTGACGCCGTCCTACATGCTCAACATCGCCGAAGAGATCGAACGCCAGGGCATCGACCCGCAGTCGCTGTCGCTGCGCGCCGGGATCTTCGGCGCCGAGCCGTGGGGCGGACAGATGCGCGGCGAGCTGGAACAGCGCCTGGGCATCAAGGCCCTGGACATCTACGGCCTGTCGGAAGTGATGGGCCCGGGGGTGGCCATGGAGCACCTCGACACCCAGGACGGCCCGACACTCTGGGAAGACCACTTCTACCCCGAGATCATCGACCCGGTCACCGGCGCGGTGCTGCCCGACGGGCAGTTCGGCGAACTGGTGCTGACCACCCTGAGCAAGGAAGCGCTGCCGATGGTGCGCTACCGCACCCGCGACCTCACCCGCCTGTTGCCCGGCAACGGTCGCGCCATGCGCCGCATCGACCGCATCACCGGGCGCAGCGACGACATGCTGATCATCCGCGGGGTCAACGTGTTCCCCAGCCAGATCGAGGAGCAACTGCTCAAGCTGCTGATGTTCAGCCCGGTGTACCAGTTGCATGTCAGCCGCCAGGGCAACCTCGACGTGCTGGCCGTACACGTCGAGCTGCGCCCGGAACACAGCGGCCTGAGCGCCCAGCAGCAACAGGCCGCCTGCCAGCAGCTGAGCCACCAGATCAAGGTGCACGTGGGCATCAGCACCCACATCCAGCTGCACCCGTGCCACACCCTCAAGCGTTCCGAAGGCAAGGCCGGCAACGTCATCGACCTGCGCCGCCAGCCCTAGCGGCGCACCCTCTCTCAAGGATCACGAGGCTCCCCTACTCATGGACATGACCATTGGCGATTTTCTGCTGCGCCGCCTTCAGGAATTCGGCATCCGCCACCTGTTCGGCGTGCCCGGCGACTACAACCTGACCCTGCTCGAACAGGTCGAGGCGCTGCCCACGCTCGACTTCATCGGCAACTGCAACGAACTCAACGCGGCCTACGCGGCCGACGGCTACGCCCGCACCCAGGGCTTCGGCGCGGTGCTGACCACCTACGGGGTGGGCGACCTCAGTGCACTCAACGGCATCGCCGGCGCCTATGCCGAGCGGGTGCCGGTGATCATGGTGTCGGGCATGCCGCCGCTGCACGCGATCATCGACCGGGCCCTGATGCACCACACCCTGGGCGACGGCAACTACGACAACATCATGGTGACCCTGCGCCAGTTCACCGTGGCCCAGGCGCGCATCACCGTGGAAAACGCCGCCATGGAAATCGACCGTGTATTGCAGACCTGCTACCGCGAACGCCGCCCGGTGTACCTGCAACTGCCCAGCGACCTGGCCACCCTGCCGATCGAGGTGCCCGACACGCCGCTGCAACTGAGCGAGCCGCGCAGCGAGCCGGGGCAACTGCAGGCGGTGGTACGGGCGCTGGTGGCACGCCTGGATGCCGCCAGCTCGCCGGTGCTGCTGGTGGACATGGACGTGGCGCGCTTTGGCCTGGTGCCCCAGGTGCTCGACCTGATCGAGCGCTTCGACCTGCCCTTCGCCTGCCTGCCGCCGGCCAAGGCCATGCTGCCCGAGTCGCACCCGCTGTTCCTCGGCACCTACGCCGGTGCCGGCTCCGCGCCCGGCGTGCGTGCGGCACTGGAGCAATCCGACTGCGTGATCAGCCTTGGCGCACGCTTCACCGACACCAGCACCGCGCTGTTCTCCCACAGCTTCATGGACGGCGCGCTGATCCAGCTGCACGCCTACGCGGCCTCGATCGCCAGGCAGCACTACACCGCCGTGAGCCTGGGCCAGGTGCTCCAGGCGCTGGGCCAACAGGCGCTGGCACGCGAGCGCCGCGCCCAGCGCATCCCGCCGTTCAGTGCCAGCCCGGCGTTCGCCGCGCTGTCGGGCAAGCCGCTGAGCCAGCTGCGCTTCTGGCAGCGCATCGGCCACCTGATCGAAGCCGACGACCTGGTCATCGCCGAAAGCGGTACCTCGTCGGCGGGCATCAGCGGCCTGCGCCTGCCGACCGGGGCAACCTGCATCACCCAGCCGATCTGGGGCTCGATCGGCTACACCCTGCCCGCGCTGCTGGGCAGCCTGCTGGCCGCACCGACACGCCGCCAACTGCTGTTCATCGGCGACGGCTCGTTGCAGATGACCGTGCAGGAGCTGTCGACGATTCTGGCGCACAACCTCAAGCCGGTGATCTTCCTGATCAACAACGATGGCTACACCATCGAACGGCTGATCCTGGGCGAGCATGCCAGCTACAACGACGTGAACCCCTGGCGCTATGCGCAACTGGCCAGCGTGCTGGACACCCGCGAGCGCTCGCGCAGCTTCACCGTGCACACCGAGGACCAGCTCGAAGATGCGCTGGCCCAGGCCGCACAGGCCGACACGCTGGTGTTCATCGAAGTGGTGATGGAACGCATGGACGCGCCCGAATCGCTCAAGCGCTTTGCCCGGCTGTTCGCCGAGTTCGACTACGGGCTGCAACCGGCCAGCCTGCCGGCGATTGCCGGCTGAAGGCCGCGCCCGGGCGAGTCGCTCGCCCGGGCGCGGCAGGGTGCATCAGGCGATGGAACGAACCACGCCGCCATCCACGCGCAGGGCTGCGCCGGTGGTGGCGCTGGCCTGGCGCGAGGCCAGGTAGACCACCATGTTGGCGACCTCCTCGACCGTGGCCAGGCGCTTGATGACCGAGCTGGGGCGGTGCTCGGCAATGAACCGGGCCTCCAGCGTCTCGCTGTCCACCCCCTGCTCCCTGGCCATCTGGCTGAAGTAGCCGCCCACGCCTTCGGAGCGGGTCGGGCCCGGCAGCACCGCATTGACGGTCACGCCGGTACCGGCCAGGGTCTCGGCCAGCCCGCGGGAAATCGCCAGCAGGGCGGTCTTGGTGGTGCCGTAATGCACCATCTCGGTCGGGATCTGCAGCGCCGATTCACTCGACAGGAACAGCACCCGGCCCCACTCGCGCGTGGCCATGCCCTTGGCGTAATGGCGCGACAGGCGCACCGCGCTCATCACGTTGACCTCGAAGAAGCGCTGCCAGTCCTCGTCGCTGATCTCGAAGAAGCCCTTGGGCTCGAAGATGCCCAGGTTGTTGACCAGGATGTCGGTTTCCGGCTCCTTGGCAAACAGGATGTCCGCCCCCTCGGCCGTGCCCAGGTCGGCCGCGATGCCCTTGACCTTGGCCCCCGGCAACTTGCGCTGGATCTGTTCGACGGCGCGCGTGACACGGGCCTTGGTGCGCCCGTTGACCACCACCTCGGCACCGGCCTCGGCCAGCCCGTGGGCAATGGCAAAGCCGATACCGGCGGTGGAGCCGCTGACGATCGCACGCTTGCCGTGCAAGGAAATATTCATACCTGCGTCCTTTTCTGGATGACATGTGAACCCCGGCGCGGCGCCGGCCGTGCCGGGGCACGGCCGGCGCAGGCCTCATGGGTGCTTTGACCGCTGCCCTCGATCGAGTTCAGCGCTGGCCTGGGCCGGTGGGGCAAATGACTGCCAGCCCCCACCCAGGGATTTGTACAGGCCGACCATGGCCAGCGACACCGCCGCCGAGCTTTCGACCCACTGCTCCTGGTTGGCCAGCAAGGCGCTCTGCACGGTCAGCACGTTGAGGAAGTCGACCGCGCCCTCCACGTACTGGTTGCGCGCGGTGTCCAGCGCCACCCGGCTCTGGCGCACCGCTTCGTCGAGCAAGTCGCGGCGCAGCTGGCTGGCGTTGTACAGGCGCAGCACATCGTCGATCTCGTGCCAGGCGCGCAGCACCACCTGCTGGTACTGCACAGCCGCTTCCTGCTGCTGCGCCTCGCGCAGCTTGAGCACGCCGGTCAGGCGCCCGCCTTCGAAGATCGGCAGGCTCAACTGCGGGCCGATGGCAAACCGGCGCGAACTCCAGTTGCCGAAGTCCGACAGTTGCAGCGACTGGAACCCCGCGCTGCCCGACAGGCGGATGCTCGGATAGAAGTTGGCCTTGGCCACCCCGATGCTGGCCGTGGCGGCGTGCAGTTGCGCCTGTGCCTGGCGGATGTCGGGGCGCCGCTCGGCCAGTTCTGAGGGCAGGCCCATGGCAAAGCGCTGCGCGGTCTGCGGCATCGGTGCCGGTTGCAGCAGTTCGTTCTGCAGGCTGCGTGGCGGTTCGGCCAGCAGCAGGCTCAGGGCGTTGATCAGTTGCGCCTGGCGGTCTTCCAGGGTGGGCAGGCGCGCCTCGATGGACGCCACCTGCGCCTTGGCCTGGGCCACGTCGAGGTTGGTCGCCACGCCATCGTTCAGGCGCATCTGCGACAGGCGCAGGCTGTGGCGCGACACGTCGAGGTTCTCGCGGATCACCGCCAGGGTGCTCTGCACCGCACGCAGCTGGATATAGTCGTGGGCGGTCTCGGCCAGCAACGACAGCAGCACGCCCTGGCGGTCGTTTTCGGCCACCTCGACGCTGGCGTCGGCGGCCTCCACCTCACGCCGCACCCGGCCCCACAAGTCCAGTTCCCAGGCAGCGGTGAAGTCGCCCTGCCACAGGTTGAAGGCCGACTTGCCGTTCTTGCCGGACGGGTCGTTGAGGCCGTCCTCGCTGTTGCGGGCGCGGCTGTAGTTGCCGTTCAGGTCGACCGACGGGTACTGCTCGGAGGCAATGCTGCTGCGCACCGCGCGGCTCTGCATCAGCCGGGCGGTGGCCACCTGCAGGTCCAGGTTGCGTTCGACCGCGCGCTGTACCAGTGACGACAACTGCGCATCGTTGAACTGATCCCACCAGCGCGCCTGCAGCGGTGTCGCCTCGGGCTGGCTGGGGCCGGCCTTCTCCTGCAGGGTCGGCCAGGCCGACGGCGCGGTGGAGCGCGGCGCTTCGAAATCGGGGCCCAGGCTGCAGGCGCCGAGGGTCAGCATGGCGCCCAGCAGCAAGGGCGAAGTAGCCTGTGCGAAGTTCATCGAGCGCTGACCTCGTTGCCGGCCTGGGCCCTGGCCGGGCTCTGGGTATCGATTCTGGCGATCACCGACATGCCCACGCGCAGGCGGCTGAGCAATGGCTGGTCGGCGTCGAGCACGATCTTCACCGGGATGCGCTGCACCACCTTGGTGAAGTTGCCGGTGGCGTTGTCCGGCTTGACTGCGGCAAAGGTCAGGCCGGTGGCCGGGGCCACGCTCTGTACATGGCCGCGCAGCTGTTCACCGGCAAAGGTATCCACGCTCACCAGCACTGCCTGGCCTGGCTGCACGTGGGTCAGCTGGGTTTCCTGGAAGTTGCCGACCACGTAGGCCTGTGCCAGCGGCACCACCGAGAGCAGCCGTGCGCCCGGGTTGACGTAGGCGCCCACGCGCACGGCGCGCTCGCCGACCATGCCGTCGATGGGTGCGACAATCTGCGTGTAGGACAGGTCCAGGCGGGCACGGTCCAGCGCGGCCTCGGCATGCTTGAGGCCGCCCTGGGCTGCCTCCACCTGCGCGGTGAGAATGTCCACCTGCTTGCGTGCCGCGGCCAGCGCCGCACGGGTGTTGGCCAGGCGTGCCTGGGCCTGATCGACCCGGCTGCGCGCCTGCTGGGCGTTCTGCACGGTGCCGGCGCCCTGCTCGGCCAGGCGGGTGTGACGGGTCAGTTCATGGTTGGCGAACGCCAGCGCCGCCTCGTCGGCAGCCACCGTGGCCTGGGCCTGGGCAATCAGCGAAGCCTGGCGTTCGAGGGTGGCGCGGGCGTTCTGGTACTGCGCGCGGGACATCAGCAACTGCGCGTCGGCGGCGGCCAGCGCCGCCTGGAAGTCGCGGTCGTCGATCTGCGCCAGCACCTGGCCGGCCTTGACCTGCTGGTTGTCCTCGACGTGGACCGCCTTGATGAAGCCCGACACCTTGGGCGCCACCACGGTGTAGTCGGCCGTGACGTACGCATCGTTGGTGGACTGCGTGCCGCCGCTGCCGAACAGCGCGGGCAGCGCCACATAGGCCAGGCCGGCGACGACGATCACCGCCACGGCGATCAGGGTGAGTCTGGAAGTTTTACTTGAGGTCATGTCTTTCTCTCTCGACGGGACTAGGCCACTGCACGCGGCGGGTAGATCCGGGTAGGCACAAAGGGAATCAGCACGATCAGCGCCAGTGCCAGCAGCGCCATGCACAGGTAAAGGTCGGCCGAGGTCAGCACCACGGCCTGCTCATGGATGCGCCTGGCCAGCCCCGGCGCATCGCTGGCAGCCAGCGGCGAGTTGCCCAGGTTGTCCACCAGCATGTTGGAGTGGAAATGCCGGCGCACCGTGGTCAGGGCCTCCAGCACCCCGGCAGCCACCACCGAAGCCAGGCCCTTGATGGTGTTGAACCAGGCCGAAGCGAACGGGCCGTCCTGCGGGGTCATGCCGCCGGTGGCGAGCATCAGCAGCGGGATCACCGCCATCGGCTGGCCGAAGATCTGGAACAGTTGCAGCACATAGAAGTTTTCGCGCACCCACTGCGAGGTGATCTGCGTGCCGCCCAGGCATGACATGGCGAGCATGCCCAGGCCGATGGCCAGCACCCAGCGGCAGTCCACCGCGCGGATGTTGCACAGCGCCGCGGTCAGCGGCAGCGCCAGCAGTTGCGGCAGCGCCACCAGCAGCATCACCGGGCCGATGTGCACGGGCCGATAGCCCTGGACCTGGGCCAGGTAGTTGGTGGGGATGATGATCACGGCCGACAGCACCACCAGCACCCCGCCCAGGGTGATCAGGGCGTGGGTCAGGTTGCGGTTGCGCAGCATCTGCAGCTTGAAGAACGGCAACGGGTGCGACCATTCGTTGATCATGAACAGCACCAGCAGCACCACCCCGCCGCCCAGCAGCCAGCAGATCAGCGGCGAGTTGAACCAGCCCATGCGGTCGCCCTGGGACAGGCCGATCACGATCGAGCAGATGGCCGGCAGCCCCAGCAACAGGCCGCGCCAGTCGAACTGCTTGAAGCGCTCCAGGCGCAACGGGTCCTGCGGCAGGCCCCAGGCCACGCAGCCCATGGCCACCAGCGAGGGCAGGATGATCTGCCAGAACGCCCACTGCCAGCCGACATACTCGGTCCACATGCCCGCCAGCGGCAGGCCCAGGCTCGGCCCGAAGGTTGCGGTCAGGGCGTAGCCGGCCAGGCCGTAGAGCTTGATGCCGGGGGGCAGAAAGCGCAGCGCCACGCTCATCAGCATCGGCGGCAGCGCGCCCCCGGCAAGGCCTTGCAGGGTGCGCAGCAGCATCAGGCTTTCGAGGTTGGGTGCAAACGGGCAGAGCAGCCCCAGTACGGCAAAGGCGCCGATGGCACACAGGGTGAAGCGGCGCAGCGAGAAGGTCACCGAGCACCAGGGCGCAAAGGCCATGGCCGACACCGAGGTGGCCGAGTACAGCGCCACCAGCCAGGCCCCTTCGTCGGCGCCGATGTGCATCCCGCCACGGATGTCGGCCAGGGCCATCTTGGTGACCATCTCGTTGAGGCCGGCGCACAGCACCGCCAGCAGCACGCCGACCAGGCCCACCACGATACGCAGGCCGAAAGCAGCCGGGGCGGCCGGTTTGGCAGGCGCCGCGGCGGGCGCCGGGGTGGCCCCCAAGGGCGCCTGGGCCGCCAGCGACGTCATGGCCGGCCCCCGCCCACAGGCGCTGAAGCACGGCAGAAAAAAGGCACACACATGGCAGGAGGACTCCGGGTAGTTAAGTACCCGGCAAGTCTATGGAGGCCAATAGATGACGAAAACTGACATATTCGCAGTTTATTGCTGCGTCAAACGCAATCCACAAAAGCCATCGATAACGCGTGCCTGCCCCGGGCTCAGGCGTAGTGCCTGGAGCAGCATTCCTTGAGGGTCTGGCGCAACCAGCGGTGGGCGGGGTCGTTGTCGAAGCGCGGGTGCCAGGCCTGCATGATGGTCACCGCCTCCAGCGCCATCGGGATGCGGAACGAGCGCAGCGGCAGGCCGAGCCGGGCCACGCTCATCAGCACGTGCTCGGGCAGCGCCAGCAGCAACTCGGAGTCGGGCAGCGAGAACATCGCCGAATGAAAGCTCGGGGTGATCAGCGCCACGCGCCGCTGCAGGCCCATGCCGGCCAGCGCCGCATCGATCGGGCCGGCGGCGCGGCCACGGCGCGACACGCTGATCTGCTCGTAGCCGGCGAAGCGCTCGGGGGTGATCTCGTCATCGAAGATCGGGTGATCGACCCGCGCCAGGCCGACGAAGGTGGTGGAGAACAGGCTCTGCACCTTGATCTCGGGGCCGAGGTTGCGCGTGGCACTGATGTACAGGTCCAGGCGCCCGTCGCGCAGTGCGGCGTCCTCGTCGCCGCCCTCGCCTTCGGGCACGAAGCGCAGCACCGTGTGCGGCGCCTGTTCGCGCATGGTTTCCAGCAGGGGCGCGGCAAAGGGCGCGATGAACACATCGTTGGCGCGCAGGTTGAAGGCCCGCTCCAGGCTCTGCAGGTCGACCTCGTCACTGGAACTGAACACCTGGTTGGCCTGCTCCACCACGCTGCGCACCTGACTGCGCAGGGCCATGGCCTTGGGCGTGGGCACCAGGCCGCGGCCGGCGCGCACCAGAATCGGGTCACCCACCGCATGGCGAATGCGCGTCAGGGTACGGCTCATGGCCGCGGGGCTCAGGTTCATCCGCCGCGCCGCGCCGACCACACTGCCTTCATCGAGCAGCGCATCCAGCGCGACCAGCAAATTCATATCTGGAAAGTGCATGGCAAGCATCCATTCATTGCTTCGTTGAGTCCGGGGCAAAGCTTAACAGTTTCCGCCGCGCTCACAGCCCCTGCATGTGGCGCAACTAGTCATTGCACGCTGCACCATTTACCGCGCCGCATGCTTTTTTCAAGAATGCTGCTCTTTGCACAGTGAGTGGACCCTGCCCCATGTACAGCGTCGTTTTGATCGCCATCGATGGCTCGCCACGCAGCCACGGCATCCTGGAAACCGTCAGCACGTTCTGCGAGCAGACCCGTCATCGCCTGCATGTGCTGCTGGCGGTCGACCGTGCCTACGCGCTGCCCGAACAGGACGGCCACATCAGCCCGCAGGACGAAACCGAATACCCGGCGGCCAGCCATGAACAGCAGGTGGCCGACATGAGCATGCTGCAGGCGGTGACCCACCTGCGCGAACGCGGCTTCCAGACCGAAGGCAACCTGGTCAATGGCGACCCGGTGTCGAGCATCGTCGCCGAGGCCAAGCGCCTGGGCAGCGACCTGATCGTGATGGGCCACCGCCACCTGTCGCGGCTGGACCGCATGTTCGACCCCTCGATCAGCAGCAAAGTCATCGACAAGGCCGGTTGCCCGGTACTGGTCGATGCGCGTCATCTCTGACGCCCCCTTGCACTCACCCCTTGAACGAGACTACACGGATGAAACTCGATTACCTGCTGCTGGAACAGATTGACGCGGTGGCGCTGATTCGCCTCAACCGGCCGCTGTCGCTCAATGCCCTGTGCGCCGAACTGGCGGCGGAGCTGGCCGGCGTGCTCGACCGCCTGGAACAGGACCGCAGCGTGCGCGCCGTGGTGCTGACCGGCACCGACACGGTGTTCGCCGCCGGGGCCGACATCATGGCCATGCGCAACCGCAACTACATCGACGTGTACACCAGCGACTTCGTGACCGTGGACTGGGAGCGCCTGGCCAGCTTTCGCAAGCCGGTGATCGCTGCGGTGGCCGGCTACGCACTGGGCGGTGGCTGCGAGATGGCGCTGATGTGCGACTTCATCATCGCCGCTGAGAGCGCGCGCTTCGGCCAGCCGGAAATCAAACTGGGGACCATCCCCGGTGCCGGCGGCAGCCAGCGCCTGGCGCACTTCATCGGCAAGGCCAAGGCCATGGACATGGTGCTCACCGGGCGCACCCTGGACGCCCACGAAGCCGAGCGCTGCGGCCTGGTGAGCCGGGTGGTGAGCGACGCGGCGCTGCTCAACGAAGCCTTGCGTGTCGCGGCGCGGATCGCCGGCTACTCCGGACCGGTAGCAATGATGGCCAAGGAGGCGGTGAACGGCGCCTTCGAAACCACCTTGAGCGAAGGCGTACGCCAGGAGCGCCGGCTGTTTCATTCCACCTTCGCCATCGAGGACCAGAAGGAAGGCATGGCCGCCTTCGCCGAGAAGCGCGAGCCGCAGTTCATGCACCGCTGAACGTTCGCCATGGCAGCGGCACGCGCTCAATCGCGCGGCTTGACCACCACCGTGCAGGTGGTGCCCGCTGCCAGCAGGAAGCCTTCGGGCACCTCGTCGATGTGGATGCGCACCGGTACCCGCTGGGCCAGGCGCACCCAGTTGAAGGTGGGGTTTACATCGGCGATCAGCTCGCGGCTTTCAGGGTTGTCGCGGTCATAGATGCCGCGCGAGATGCTCTCCACATGCCCCTTGAGCACCTCGCCGCTCATCATCTGCAGGTCGGCCTGATCGCCCACCTTCACATGCGGCAGCTTGGTCTCCTCGAAGAAGCCGTAGACCCAGAACGAGTCCTTGTCGACCACCGCCATCTTCGGCTCACCGGTGCGCGCATAGTCGCCGCGGTGCACGTTGAGGTTGGTCACGTAGCCGTCCACCGTGGCCAGGATGCGCGTGCGCTTGAGGTCCAGCTCTGCCGCCGCCAGCTGCGCCTGGGCCTGCTGGTAGTCGGCCAGAGCCGAGTTGGCGATGTTGCTGGCGTCGTCGCGGTTCTCCCGCGAGATCACCAGGTTGTCCATGTCGGCACGCCGGTGCGCATTGACCTTGCGCATCTCCCAGGTGGCCTTGCGCGAGGCTACCAGCGCCTGCGCCTGCCTGACCGCCACCTCGTAGTGCTCGGGGTCGATCTGGATCAGCAGGTCGCCCTTCTTCACCAGCTGGTTGTCGCGCACCGGCACCTCTACCACATAGCCGGGCACGTCGGCGGCCACGTTGATGATGTCGGCGCGTACCCGCCCGTCGCGGGTCCAGGGCGTGTTCATGTACTGCACCCACAATTGCCGGCCGATCGCCACGGCAGCTGCCAGTACCAGCAAGGTGGCGATCAGGCTGAAAAACTTTTTCATCGACTAGGGTCTCAACGGTAGACGGTCAGCGCCATGGCGCCAAAGAGGCAAATGAACAGGCACAGGCGCAGCAGCGCCGGGTGCCAGAAAAAACGGTAGCCGTCATGCCCGGCAATGAACCGGTCCAGCCCCCAGGCAAGCCCTGCGGCGAACAGGAACATCAAGGTCATGGTCGGCATGTACAGGCCGTGGAAGGCGATTTCACGGGGCATCGGGCAGTCCTTGCGTCGCGGGCAGGTGGGCCAGCGGCGATTGTGGGTCGAGCAGCGAGGTACGGATGAAGTGCAGGTAGCTCTGCACCCGGCGCAGGGCCGAGGTGTCGAAGTGCCGGGCGAAAGGTTCGTCGGTGGCCTGCACGCGGCTGATCGCATGGTCCACTGCCACCAGCGCACGCTCGTGGTTGCTGGCGGTGGGCTGCAGGAACAGCCGCGCCAGCGCCCGGCCCATCACGCGGATGGCCTGGCGCCAGGGCTGGGACTCGGCATAGCAAGGGTGCACCGGGAGTATCGCCTGTTCCTTGCGCAGCTCGATGATCGCGTGGCCCACCTCCAGCACCACGAACATCCAGCGCAGCAGCTTGCTCTGCACCTGGGGCTGGCCCACGGCCAGGCCATAGGCCTGGTGCAGCAGGTCACGGGTGCGGCTCTCGAACGCCGAGCCCAGCCCGCGCAGGCGCCCGCTGATGGCGAACAGCACCTGGCCGCGCAGGTCCTGCTCCAGGCGACTCCACAGCCAGCGGCTGTTGGGCGGCAGGATGATCGCCCCGGCCGCCGCGCACACCAGCATGCCGATGACCATGGCGATGTAGTCGTTGACGAAGGTGTAGGGGTTGTACACGGTGAGGTTGTCGGGCACCGAGCCGGTCGAGAAGAAGATCAGCAGGCCCAGGCCGTAACCGGCGTAGGCCGGGCGCGAGGCCAGGAACGCGCCCACCACGAACACCGGCGCCAGCACCATGCACAGCAGCGGGAAGCCGTCGATCCAGGGGAACACGAAGAAGGTTTCGAAGAACCCCACCAGCGCGCCGAACAGGGTGCCGCAGGCCATCTGGAACGACATGCGCTTGGGGTTGGGGGTGGCCGCCGACAGGCCCACGGTGGCCGCCGCGATCAGGGTCATCATGGCCCCGCTGGGCCACGCCGTGGCCAGCCAGAAGCTGCCCAGCACCAGCAGGATGAACGCGGCCCGCACGCCGGCGGCCAGCGACACCAGCCAGTTGGTCTGGGCCACGTAGGGTTCGTCCCATTGCTCACGGGCGTGGCTGTGCTCGGCCAGCGAGGCGTGGGTCTGGGCATAGCTGTGCAGGTCGTCGACGAAGCGGTACAGCAGTTCGTAGGCGGTGTGAAAGTCGAGCAGGTCGGCGTCGCTGGGCGCGGTGTCGAGGTAGGCGGCGCGCAGGCTGCGTACCCGCTCGGGCAGGTCGTCCTTGTAGGCGGCCAGTTGCTCGGCCAGGCGCGCGGCATCGGCGTGGGTCAGCGAGCGCCCGGCATAGCCGTCGAGCAGGTTGGCCAGGGCGTCGAGGCCCGGCTCGATGGCCGTGACGATCTGCAGCGGGCCGCGCTGGCGCAGGCGCTCGAGCAGTTGGTGCAGGGCGTTGAAGCGCGTGGTGATGGCCATGAACTCGCTGTTCATGCGGCCCAGGCGGCCGTTGCGCCGGCGCATGTGCGGGTCTTCGAAGGCGGTCACGCTGCGCAGGCTTTCCAGGCCCACCGCCTCGGCGATGAAGCGCACGTTGCTGCTTTCGAAACGGTCGCGCTGGCTGTCGCCGCGCAGGCCTTCGGCGACGAAGCCGGCGAACACGCCAAAGCGCTGGTACAGGGCGTTGCGCATCGAGGCACTGGCCGACTGCGGCAGGATCGCGGCGCTGACCAGGGTCGACACCAGGATGCCCAGGGAGATCTCCAGCACCCGCCACACTGCCGCCATGAATGCACCGTCGGGGTGCTGCAGGGCCGGCAGGCCGACCATGGCCGCGGTGTAGCCGGCCAGCACGAAGCCATAGGCGCGAAAGTTGCGGTAGCGCATCGCCCCCGCCGAGCAGATGCCCACCCAGATCGCCAGGCTGGGCAGGAACAGCTCGGTGTTCTGCGGGAAGATCGCGATCAGCGCGACCATCACCGACGAGCCGGCCAGGGTGCCGAGCAGGCGGTAGAAGCTCTTGGCGAACACGTGGCCGCTCTGTAGCTGCATCACGATGAACACGGTGATCATCGCGGTGCGCGGCTGCGGCAGCTCCAGGCGCATGGCCAGCCACAGGGTGAGAAACGCCGCGCTCAGCACCTTGAAGATGTACACCCAGGTGACGCCGTCGCTGCGCGCCCATTCGAAGAAGCCGCGACGCCATTCAAGTGATGCCAGCCAGCGAAACGGCAGGGTCATGGCGCTCATTTGTCGAACACCGCCAGGGAGCGCGGGGTGGCCGGTGCGGCCTGCTTATCCGGCGTCGGCACATCGTTGCCGGCGCCCAGCCCACCGCCCAGGGCGGTGACCAGTTCGGCATGCGCGGTCAGGCGCGCGGCCTGCACCTGCTGCTGGATCTGCTGCTGGCGAAACAGCAGGGTCTGCGCATTGAGCACGTTGAGGTAGTCGGTGAGGCCGCGCTGGAACGCGATCATGGCGATGTCGTAGGTCTTCTGCGCCGAGGCCACCGACTCGGCGGCAAAGTGTTGCTGCTCGTCCATCGAGTGGCGGCGGATCAACTGGTCGGACACCCCCTTGAGGGCCTCGACCACGGTCTGGTTGTAGCGCGCCACGGCGATGTCGTAGCCGGCCGAGGCCACGCCCAGTTGCGAGCGCAGGCGGCCACCGTCGAACACCGGCAGGCTGATGGCCGGGCCGACGTTGTAGTTGAACTTGCGCCCGGTGAGAAACTCCAGCGCACCGCCGCCGGTGGCCATGAAGCCGAGCCCGCCGACCAGGTCGACGTTGGGGAAGAAGCCGGCATGCGCCACATCGATACCGCGCGCCTGGGCCGCCACCTGCCAGCGGCTGGCAACCACGTCGGGACGCTGCCCCACCAGCTCGGCAGGCAGCGCCGACGGCAGCTTGAGCGCGGTGGCCAACGAGAGATTCGGCCGCTGCAACTGCGCGCCCTCGCCCGGGCCCTTGCCGGCCAGCGCGGCCAGCTGGTTGCGCGCCAGGGCGATTTCTTCATCGAGGCTGTCGAGCTGGCGATGGGTTTCGGGCAGCGGCGTCTGCGCCTGGCTGACCTCGAAATGGGTGCCGATGCCGCCGGCCAGGCGCCGTTCGGCCAGGGCCAGGATCTGCTCCTGCTGGGCCAGCTCGGCCTTGACGATGTCGCGCTGGGCAAAGTGCAGCGACAGCTGGATGTACACCTTGACGATGTTGTTCTGCAGTTCGAGCTGCGCCTGGCGCGCCTGGGCCACGCTCATGTGGGCCATGTCCACGGCCTGCTCGCTGGCATTGCGCTCGCGTCCCCACAGGTCCAGCGCATAGCTCAGGCCCAGGGTGGCATTGTTGTCCCAGGTGTTGGCACCGGACAGCGCGCCGGGGCCATAGAACTGGTCTTCGGGCCAGTTGTGGCGCTTGAGGCTGGACTGGCCGCTGACCTGCAGTTTTTCGTCGGCCTCGATCACCCCGGCCATGGCCCTGGCTTCACGCACGCGGGCAGCGGCCATGGCCATGGTCGGGCTGCCCTGGAGCGCCAGGGCGATCCAGCGCGCCAGTTGCGGGTCGCCATAGGCTTGCCACCATTGCTGGTCGGGCCAGTGGGCATCCTGCGCGGCTGCTCGGATGGCCGCGTCGGTGGTCAGGGTATTGGCTTGCAGCGTCTTGCTTTGCGGGGCGATGCCCCAGGTTCCGATACAGCCGCTCAAGGTCAAGCTAAAGGCACAGACACTGAGCGCATTCAGCGCTCTGATGATGCGACGCGGCACAGCTGCGAGTTCCCGACTAGAAGGTGGATGACGCTAGGTGACGCAATTCTAGGGGGCCGCCGCACTGGCGATAAGCGTGCTTTACTGCGAATCTTTGTTACGAAAACCGCGATAATCCGGCTTTAGTCTGAAGACTGCTTTGGTTACTTCATGTCACAATTCTGTCGTCTTCCTTGAGAGCGCCCCATGGACACCCTGCAAAACATGCGTGCTTTCAGTTGCGTCGCGCAAGTCGGCAGTTTCACCGCCGCTGCCGTGCAACTGGATACGACCACCGCGAACGTGTCGCGGGCGGTTTCCAATCTTGAAGCGCACCTGCAAACCCGCCTGCTCAACCGCACCACCCGGCGCATCGCACTGACCGAAGCGGGCAAGCGCTACCTGATGCGCTGCGAGCAGATCCTCACCTACGTGGAGGAAGCCGAGGCCGAGGCCAGCGACGCGCATGCGCGCCCCGCCGGGCAACTGAAGGTGCACTCGATGACCGGCGTGGGCCAGCATTTCGTCATCGACGCCATCGCCCGCTACCGCGAAACCCACCCCGACGTGACCTTCGACCTGACCATGGCCAACCGCGTGCCCGACCTGCTGGACGAGGGCTACGACGTGTCCATCGTGCTCGCCAGCGAGCTGCCGGACTCGGGTTTCGTGTCGCAGCGCCTGGGCATCACCTACAGCATCGTGTGCGCCTCGCCCGAATACGTGAAGCGCCACGGCGTGGCGCACAAGCCGGCCGACCTGCTCAAGCACGCCTGCCTGCGCATGGTGAGCCCGGTGATCCCGCTGGAAAAATGGCTGTTCGACGGCCCCGAGGGCCAGGAGGTGGTGAACATCACCCAGGCGCCCTTCCAGGTGAACTCGGCCGATGCCATGAAGGCGGCGATCCGCAGCGGCATGGGCGTGGGCGTGCTGCCGATCTACTCGGCCATCGACGGCCTGCGCGACGGCAGCCTGGTACGGGTGATGCCCGAGTACCGCCTGCAGGAGCTGAACCTGTACGCGATCTACCCCTCGCGCCAGTACCTGGATGCGAAGATCAAGACCTGGGTCGAGTACCTGCGCAACTCGCTGCCGGAGATCCTCGCGGCCCACGAGGCCGACCTCAAGACCCACGAGCTGCTCATCGCCACCTGAAATCTTGCTGCACAGGGGCGGCGGAGAATGATAGCGTGCTACCCATTCTCCCCTGCCCGCAGCGAGTTCGCCGATGAAAAAGACCGTACTGGCCTTCAGCCGCATCACCGCCCCGATGGTCGAGCGTCTGCAGCAAGACTTCAACGTGATCGTGCCCAACCCCAAGCTGGGCGACATCAATGCCCAGTTCAACGAAGCGCTGCCCCAGGCCCACGGCCTGATCGGGGTGGGGCGCAAGCTGGGCGAAGCGCAGCTGCACAACGCTGAGCAGCTGCAGGTGGTGTCGAGCGTGTCGGTGGGTTACGACAACTACGACCTGGCCTACTTCAACCAGCGCGGCATCGCCCTGACCAACACCCCTGACGTCCTCACCGAAAGCACCGCCGACCTCGGCTTTGCGCTGATCATGAGCGCAGCGCGGCGGGTGGCCGAGCTGGACGCCTGGACCAAGGCCGGCGAATGGAAAGCCACCGTGGGCCCGGCACACTTTGGCAGCGACGTGCATGGCAAGACGCTGGGCATCGTCGGGCTGGGCAACATTGGCGCGGCGATTGCGCGGCGTGGCCGGTTCGGCTTCAACATGCCGGTGATCTACAGCGGCAACAGCCGCAAGACCGCGCTGGAGCAGGAACTGGGTGCGCAGTACCGCAGCCTGGATCAACTGCTGGCCGAAGCCGACTTCGTGTGCCTGGTGGTGCCGTTGGGGGCCAACACCAGGCACCTGATTGGCGAGCGCGAACTGAAGCTGATGAAGCCCAGTGCGTTTCTGGTCAACGTGTCGCGCGGGCCGGTGGTGGATGAGGCGGCGCTGGTGGCGGCGTTGCAGCAGGGCACGATTCGCGGTGCAGGGCTGGATGTGTACGAGAAGGAGCCGCTGAGCGAATCGCCGCTGTTCCAGCTGGCCAATGCGGTGACCTTGCCGCATGTGGGCTCGGCCACGGCCGAAACCCGCGAGGCGATGGCCAACCGTGCCATCGACAACCTGCGCGCGGCACTGCTGGGCGAGCGCCCGCGCGACCTGGTGAACCCGCAGGTGTGGAAGTAAGGCTGCCATTCGCCAGCAAGGCGGGCTCCTGCAAGGGTTACGCGGCCCTGGTAGGCGCCGGCCTTGCCGGCGAAGGCGTCACCACCCGCCCCTTCCGGAACACCAGCACATTGCCCAGCATCACCAGCGCCAGCCCGCCCAGCGCCGGCGCTGTCCACTGGTACCCCTCGTAGAACGCCGACACGTTCAGCGCCACCAGCGGGAACAGCACCGTGCAGTACGCCGCACGCTCCGGCCCCATGCGCCCCACCAGCGTCAGGTACGCGGTAAAGCCGATCACCGACCCCGGGATCACCAGGTACAGCAGCGACCCCACATACCGCACATTCCATTCCATCGCGAACGGAATACCGCTGACCACGCAGTACAGCGCCAGCATTCCGGCCCCGTAGAGCATGCCCCAGGCATTGGTGGTCATCGGCCGCAAGCCGGCCTTCTGCTGCAGGCTCGAGAGCATGTTGCCCGCCGAGAAACACAGCGTACCCAGCAACGCCAGGCCCAGGCCGATCAGGGTTTCGCGGCTGGCCGCATGCCCGGCCAGCTCCGGCCAGAACAGCAGCCCCAACCCGCCCAGCCCCAGCGCCCCACCCGCCAGCACGTTGGCCGCCACCTGCTGCCCGAAGAACACCCGCGCATTGAGTGCGTTCCATAGCGTGGCGGTGGAGAACACCACCGCGATCAGGCCGCTGGGGATCCACTGGCTGGCCGTCAGAAAGCACATGAAGTTCACGCAGAACAGGCACAGCCCCTGGGCCAGGCAGATCAGGTGCCCGCGCCGGTTCATCACCTGCAGGCGCCGCCCGATCAACAGCACGGCAAACAGCACCAGCGCCGCCAGGGCAAAGCGATAAACGATGGACACCGGGATGGCCACCACCCCCAGTTGCAGTTTCAGGGCGATCCAGGTGGTGCCCCAGATCAGCACGGTCAGCAGGTACAACGACAGGTTCATGGCATGCACTCCTCACGACAGCCTGAAGTGTCCGGCGCGGGCCGCCCCGTGCGCTTGCACAAACTTGCGGTTTTTTGCTGGGCGGGGCTGTCAGGCCCGGTGGCCGCGAGTAGGATGGCCGACAGAGGTAGACCCCATGACGCCGCTGGACCAGTTGCAAGTCTTTCAAGCCATGCACGCCTCGCCCAATGCCCGCCTGGAACACAGTGCGCAGCTCGGCGACGAGCTGGTCGCAGCCCTGTGGAACAACCGCCACGACGCCCGCGACTACGAAGCGCCCAGCCACCACACGCTGTCGTGCTATATCGCCGGCGGCACCGGCACCTTTCGCCGGGATCGCCCCGCCGCCAAGGGCGGGCCCGGCAAGCTGTGCATCCTGCCGGCCGAGCACGCCTCGAACTGGGTGATCAATGGCAGCATCCGCCTGGCGCACCTGTACATCAGCCAGGCGCAGTTCGCCCTGGCCTGCACCCGCCTGCTGGACCGCGAACCGCGCGAGGTGCAACTGCACGAAGCGACCTTCATCGACGACCCGGAGCAGGCGCTGCGCTTTGGCCGGCTGATCGAGCTGAACTGGGACGAGCCCGGCGAGCGCCTGCTGACCAGCAGCCTGGCCCACGAGATTCTCGACCATGCGGTGCTCAACCAGGTGGGGCTGCGTCGGGGGCTGCGCCTGAAGGGCGGGTTGGCGACGCATCAGCGCCGGCTCCTGGCCGACTACATCGAGGCGCACCTTGAGCAGGCGATCAGCCTGGGTGAGCTGGCGTTGCTGTGCAACCTGTCGCACTACCACTTTGCACGGATGTTCCGCGCAAGCTTCGGCCTGCCGCCGCACCAATACCTGCTGGCGCGGCGCCTGGCCCGGGCACGCCAGTTGCTGCGCTGTGGCGACGGGGCGTTGGGCGAGGTGGCATTGGCGTGCGGGTTTGCCAGTGCCAGCCATTTCAGCAATCGCTTCAGGCAGGTGGTGGGGGCCACGCCGGGGGATTATCGGTTGGCCATGCGCCGCTGATCGCGGGTCAAGCCCGCTCCCACAGGGCCCCCACCGCCCTCACGGTGGGTGTTCTTCCTGTGCTCTCAGAACTCCAGCGTACTCGACAGGCTCACCTGCCGCGCATCCCCCACTGCCACGAAGTAGCGGTTCACCGCCGAGCTGTAGTAGGTCTTGTCGAACAGGTTCTTCACGTTCAGCTGAAAGCGCACCTTGTGCTCATCCAGCCGGGTTTCATAACTGGCGAACGCATCCGCCACGGTGTACGCCGGCAGGTCGAAATCGTTCTCCGCATTGCCGGCCCGCTCGCCCACATAGCGCGCCCCGGCGCCGACCCGCAGGCGATCACCACCGAACAGGCTGCCCACGTCATACACCGCCGACAGCGACCCGGTATGCCGCGCCACGTTCTGCAGGCGGTTACCCTTGAGCTTGGGGTCCTGGGACACTTGGGCATCGGTGAAGGCATAGCTGCCGATCAGGCTCCAGCGCTCGCTCACCTGCCCGGTGAGGTCCATCTCCAGGCCGCGCGACTTCACTTCGCCGGCGCTGCTGTACAGGGTGTCGCCGGTGGCCGTGTCGAAATTGGCCACCAGCACGTTCTGCTTGGTGATGTCGAACAACGCCACGCTGCCGGTGATCGCCCCCGGCAGGTCGAGCTTGGCGCCCAGCTCCCACGACTTGCCCTCTTCGGGGGCAATCGAGGAATCCAGCACCAGGCCACCGGTCATCGGCGCGATGCTGGAGTTGGGCTTGAACGACTCGGTGTAGCTGCCATAGAACGACAGCGTGTCGTCGACCTTGTACACCAGCCCCGCACGCGGCACCCAGGCCTGGCCGCTGTTGTCGGTGTTGGCCTTGAACGGCCGGCCGCGACCGGCGTACTGGTCGAACTGCTGATAGCGCGCACCGGCCACCAGAATCCAGTGCTCGTCGAGGTGGATCGAGTCCTGGAAGAACAACGCGTTGCTGCGCAGCTTGTCGGTCTGGTCGCTGTCGCTGTCGCGCACGGCGGTGCCGGGCTGGACCTGGCCGTACACCGGGTCCAGGTAATCGAAGGTGTTGCGGGCGCCGCGAATCAGGTCGGCACGAAACACCTTGCGGTACTCGTCATCCACCCCCACCAGCACGTCGTGCTGCATGCCTGCCAGTTGCAGCTTGCCGTCCAGGCTGACAGTGGCGAAGCGGTCGCTGCTCAGGGCGCCACGGGTGCCGTCCAGGTTGCGCGTGAGGGTGCCCTTGGCAGGGTCAACCGCGGTGACGCGCACCTGGCTGGCATCGTAGGTTTCGCGGTTGAAGCTGTAGCCGAAGTGGAGTTTCCAGTCATCGGCAAGCTGATGGTCGACCTCCAGGCGGTACAGGTCCGAGCGCCCTTCCATGTTGTTGAAGGGCTCGTCCAGCCGACGTGTGCTGGGGATGTTCAGCGGGTGGTTGGTGCGCGGGTCGATGGCCGTGCCGCGGTCGAACGGGTACAGGAACTCGCGGTGCTCATAGGCCAGCTGCACCTGGGTGTCTTCACCGAACCAGGCCAGCGACGGCGCCACCAGCGTCTCGCGGTGGGTGCCGAAGTTGCGCCAGTAGTCTTCGTCCTCGTGGTCGAGCACCAGGCGGTAGGCGAAGTTGCTGTCGCCCAGCGCGCCGGTACTGTCGAGCCCGCCACCGCTGCCGTTCTTGCCGCTGCCATAGCTGGAACCGCGCAGGTTCGCGGCGTTGTAGCGCTGCAGTTGCGGGCGCTTGCTGACCACGTTGATCACCCCGCCCGGGTCCTGGATGCCGTACAGCAGCGAGGCCGGGCCCTTGAGCACTTCGACCCGCTCGGTGCTGGCATTGAGGCTGCGCCCCTGCACCAGCGGCATGCCGTCACGCATGATCGAGCCGTCGCGGTTGTCGCCGAAGCCGCGCTTCATCACGGTGTCGGCGGTGGCGCCGAAGTTGTTGCCCTGGGTGATGCCGCTGACGTTGCTCAGCGCATCGTCGAGGTTGCGCGGCGCCTGGTCGGCGAGCACCTGGGCCGGCACCACGTTGATGGCCTGGGGGATCTCCAGGTTCGGCACCTGGCTGCGCATGATCGCGCTGGTGGCCGGCGGCTGGTAGCTGCCGACGCTATCCTGCTGGGACGAGACCGTGGTGGGCTCGAGGTTGAGTGCACCGGCCTGGGCCAGCGGTTCGACGGTGAGGGTGCGCGCATTCACGCGGCGGTAGGTGAAGCCGCTGTTGCCCAGCAGGCGCTGCAGGGCCTGCTCGGCACTGAACGTGCCCGTCAGGGCCGGCGCGGCAAGGCCGGGCAGCTCGACGGTGTAGACCACGCTCAACCCGGTCACCCGGCTGAAGTCGTTGAGCGCCTGGGGCAAGGGTTTGCTGGGCTGGGCAAAGCGGTACACCTGCTCGACCTGCTGCGCCGCCACCGCCTGGCTCACGCCCGCCCCCAGCGGCAGCCACGCTGCCGCCCCAAGCCCGATTGAAACGCAACGCACCAACGATGATTTTGCCCTGAACTTCATGCCGTCGACCTGTGAGTGAACCTGTTTCATGCGAATGAATCGCACTTTCAATCACTACACGGTTGTCGCACGTACTTACCTCACCGGGCCGTGAAAATATTTTTCAGCGCAGCAGCGTGACCCGCCCGAGCAGGGTCTTGCGCTGGAAGCCGGCCACCGCCCCCAGGGCGTCCAGCGCCGCCAGCGGGTCGGCGGCGGGGAAGCTGCCGCTGACCTTGCGCGCCGCCAGGGCGTCGTCCAGCAGCACGATGCGCCCGGGGTAATGCCGCGCCAGGTCGTCGACCACCTGCGCCAGCGGCGCCTGGTAGTAGTTGAGCCAGCCCTGGCGCCAGGCCAGGCGGTTCTCGCTGTCCACGCCCTGCACTGCACCGGCCAGGCCCTGGGCGTACTCCACCTTCTGGCCGGCCGTGAGCACCTGCTGCGCCTGCCCCGGCGCCGGCGTGACCCCGACCTTGCCCGAGAGCACGGTAACGGTGGTGCCCTGGGGCTGGCGACGCACCTCGAACCGGGTACCCATCACCCGCACCTCGCCGCCATCGGCCTGCACGGTGAACGGCGCACCGGTATGCGTCACCTCGAAGAACACCGCGCCGCGCCGCACCTGCACGCGACGCTGCCCACCGCTGAAGTCCACGTCGATGGCGCTGTCGGCATCCAGCAGCAGGTGCGACTGGTCGGCCAGGGTCACGGCCTTGAGCTCGCCCACCGCGGCCACGTAATCGGCGCCCAGGTCATCGACCCAGTTGGCCGGGTGCCAGCCCGCCCCCATCGCCACGCCCAGCACCACGCTGGCAGCCAGTGCCAACCCGGCCACACGGGCCGGCCAACGGCGCCGGGGCCGGTCCATCGCGCGCAGGTAGGCCTCCAGTACCGGGGCGTCTTCGGCGGCCAGGCGTGCTGCAGGCGCGGCGGTCTGCTGCCACAGCGCCTGGGCCTGGCGCCAGGCCTGCGGGTGCGCAGGGTCGGCCAGCAACCAGCGCTTGAACGCGGCGCTCTCGGCACGCGCGGGCTGCTGGTTGATCTGGCCGAGCCAGGCGAGCGCGGCCTGCTGCTGTTCGGCGGTAGGTGGGGCTGGAGCGTTCATCGCGGGGCATTCCCTGGCTTGCGGGGCACGGCAGGCTCGGCGGCGATACTCGCCTTGCAGGCCTCGAGGGCACGCATCATATGTTTTTCCACGGCGCTTTGGGACAGGCCCATGGCCCGCGCAATGTCGGCATAGGTGCGGCCATGGATACGGTTGAGCAGGAAGATCTGGCGGGTGCGCTCGGGCAGCTCGCGCAGGGCAGCCTCGATCCGACGCAGGTCGCTGCCGGCCTCCAGCGCGGCCTCGGGCTCGCTGGCATGGCTGTCTTGATGCGGCGCCAGCAGGCTGTCGTTGACCCGCTCGCGGGCGCCTTGGCTGCGCAGGTGGTCGATGGCGATATTGCCGGCGCAGCGCAGCAGGTAGGTGTCCAGCGCCTCGACCTCGACCTGCGGGCGACGCCAGAAGCGCAGGAACAGTTCCTGCACCAGGTCGGCGGCGGTGGCCCGACAGCCCACGCGGCGGCTGACCAGGCGCTCCATGCGCGCACGCTGGGCCACGAACACCTGCACGAAACGTGCGCGGCCCGGGGCGTCGTCGTGGCTGTCGAGCGGCTCGCTCATCGTTTCAGTACGGCGCCAGCAGTGCCAGCGGCGCCAGCACCAGGCTGGCCGCGGCCAGGCCCAGCAGCAGGCGCGGGGCGTAAGGAAGGACGAACACCCACGCGCACAAGCCGCCCATCACTACCGCGCTCAGCTCCACCAGGCCCATGGCCCAGCCGCTGTGACGCACCGCCAGCCCCAGTGCCACGGCGATCAGCAACCAGCCGCCCATGCGCAGGCCACGCAGGCGGCGGGGCGTAGGCTTGTGCCCCAGCAGGTCGGTGTAATGGCGCTCCATGGCCAGGCACAACGCCGCCACTGCGGCAAAGCCGAACAACGCGATGGCCAGCATCACTGCACCTCGCTTTCGATCAGCGGTGCGGCCCTGGGCGTGCGTGCCGCGCGCTTGGGCGCCAACACCTGCGGGCGCAGCATCTTGCGCGCCATCCAGGCCAGCAGCAGGCCACAGCCCAGCGCCGTGAGGTCGAACCCGGCAATCATCCAGTCGCCCTGGGCGATCGCAGGCAGCAGGCCGGTGCCGGTGGTCAGGGCGTTGAGCACCGGCAAGGCGGCGAACAGTACCGCGCCCAGCAGCAGTTGCTCGCCCCAGGCGCGGCGCCCGGGGCGCAACAGTGCGTGCAGCAGGGCCAGGCCCCAGACGGCAAAGAAGCTGTCGACCTCAAGATCGGCACGTCCTTCAAGGGCCACCGGCAACAGGCGGTTGGCCCAGAAGAACGCCGCCACGGCGAGGATCAGCCCGCTCATGCTGGCGATGTTGAGCACCTCGACCAGACGCAGCTCGAAGGGCTGGGTGCCACTCTTGGCGTGCTTGAGCTGGCGCTTGCCCAGCCACATCACCAGCCCCGTGCCGATCACGGCAGTGCCGGCCAGGCCGAACACGAAGTAAAGCCAGCGCAGCGTCGGGCCGGCAAAGTGGCCCATGTGCAGGCCGTACATGCCGGCGGCAATCACCAACGGCGTGCTCTGCTCGCCCGGGGCCTTGAGCGGGGTACCCTGCACGCCGTCGAACAGCCAGCCGGCGCCGCGGTTCTGGGCGATGCCCTCGTTGCTGGCACGCACCAGGCGCACACGTGCGTTGAGGTCGCCGGGGTTCTGCACCTCGACCCAGCTGATCTCGCTGCCGGGCGCCTGCTGGCGCGCCTGGGCATACAGCTGCGCCAGCGGCACCAGCGGTGCCGGGGTGCCCGCCGGCTTGACCGGCTCGTCGCGCGAAAACAGCTCGTTGTAATAGGCCTGGAGGTTGTCGCCATACATCGTGCTGATGCTGGCCGGCATCACCATGGCCATGAAGATCACCAGGCTGCTGTAGCTGATCATCAGGTGGAACGGCAGCACCAGCACGCCGATCGCGTTGTGGCCGTCGAGCCAGGAACGCTGGCCCTTGCCGGGGCGGAAGGTGAAGAACTCCTTGAAGATCTTCTTGTGGGTGATGATGCCGGTGACCAGCCCCACCAGCATCATCAGCGCGCAGAAGGTCGACAGCCAGCGGCCCCACGGGTAGGGCATCTGCAACTGGAAGTGGAAGCGGTAGAAGAACTCGCCGCCGCTGCTGTCGCGCGGGTGCAGTTGATTGCCGGTGGCGGGGTCGAGGATCTTTTCGTTGAAATCGCGCCGGCCGGCGCCGGGTGCACGCCAGCCCACGCGCAGGGTCGGGTCGCGTGCTTCGGGCAACTGGATGAACCAGCTGCCGGCATCGGCGGCGTTGGTTTGCAGGTAGCGCTGCGCCAGGCTCAGGCTGGCGGTGGTGTCGAGGGTGCGGTACGGGATCTCCGGCTGGGTCCAGTGGCTGATTTCGTTCTTGAAGTACGACAGCGTGCCGGTGAGGAAGATCGCGAACAGCAGCCAGCCGAAGATCAGCCCGGCCCAGGTGTGCAGCCAGGCCATGGCCTGGCGAAAGCCTTCTTTCATGGGGTTTGCATCCAGTAGGCCAGACCGTTGATGGCGGCCAGCGCGGCGCCGGGCAGCAGCACCCCGAGCCAGGCATGCCAGGCGCTGCGACAGGCGAAGCACCAGAGGATCGCCACCAGGTAGAACAGAAACGACAGCATCATGCCGGTGACGACCGCGTCGGCCTTGGGCATGGGCAGCAACAAGGTGATGCACACGCTGGCCATGGCCGCCAGCAGGTAACCGCCGAGCAGCGCCGCGAGGCTGCGCGAGGTCACGGCCAGGCGATAACTGAAGGGCAGCCCGGCGGCTTTGCTTTTCATGACAGCGGGTCCAGTGTGAGGAGGGGCGTAATATTAATGATTAATATTCGCAGATGCAAAGACACCGCTTCAACCGGCCATGAAGAAGCAGATCGGTGGTATGGCCGCTTGCAGCGGGTGGCTTGAAGCCTGTGGCGTCAAATCCTACAATGCGAACAATTCTTATTCTTTTGCGCACCCCCGGCGCCGGAGTTGTCACGGTGCCCAGTGCCCAGCCCGCCCCTGCTTCGCTCGAAGGCCTCTACAGCGCCCATCACAACTGGCTCACCGGCTGGCTGCGACAGCGCCTGGGCTGCCCGCACAGCGCCGCCGACCTGGCCCAGGACACCTTCATGCGCCTGCTGCAGGCGCGCGAAACACCAACGCTCAACGAACCTCGCGCCTTCCTCACCACGGTGGCCAAGCGCGTGCTGTTCAACCACTACCGCCGCCAGGACCTGGAACGCGCCTACTACCAGGCACTGGCCCAGCTACCCGAAGCGGTGGCGCCTTGCGAAGAACATCGCGCGATCATTCTGGAAACCCTGATCGAACTCGACCGGCTGCTCGACGGCCTGCCCGTGGTGGTCAAGCGCGCCTTCCTGATGGCTCAGGTCGACGGCCTGGGCTACGCCGACATCGCCCGGCAGCTGGGCATTTCGCTGGCCACCGTGAAGCGCCATCTGAACAAGGCGGCCATGCGCTGCTACTTCGCCCTGTGAGCGCCCAGGAATTCTCGCCAAAGGTGGCAGAACAGGCGGTGCACTGGCTGATCGAACTGCAGGGCGGTGCCCTCGACAGCCGCCAGCAACTGGCCATGGAGCGCTGGCTGCAGGCCAGCGAAGAACACCGCCGCGCCTGGGAACACATACAGCGGGTCAATCAGCGCCTGCGCGGGCTGTCTTCGCCACTGGCGCACGCCGCCCTGCAGGCGCCACGCTCGGCCAGCCGGCGGCGCGCGCTCAAGGCGCTGTTGCTGCTCGGGGTGGGCGGCGCCTGCGGGCTGGCCCTGCAGCAGCACAACCCGCTGCCGCCCCTGCTGGCCGACTACCGCAGCCCGCTGGGCCAGCGCCGCCAGATGCGCCTGGACGACGGCACGCACCTGCACCTGAACACCGCCAGCGCCGCCGACGTGCGCCTGGACCGCGAACAGCGGCTGATCCACCTGCTCGAAGGCGAACTGCTGCTCAATGTGGCCGACGACCCCCGCCCCCTGCGCGTGGTGACCGGCAACGGCCTGCTGCAGCTGTCGAGCGGGCGCTTCAACGTGCGCCAGTGGGCCGACCACAGCCGGGTGGCGGTGCTGCAGGGCCGGGCGATGCTTGCCGGGCATGCGCTTGAAGCCGGGCAGCAGGCGCGTTTCGACGGGCCACGCTGGGGCGCCACCCATGCGGTGGATGCCAACACCGGCGCCTGGGTCGACGGCATGCTGGTGGCTGCGCATACGCGCCTGGGGGACTTCATCGACGATCTGGCCCGCTACCGTCGCGGCCAGCTCACGTGCGATCCGGCGGTGACCGACCTGCTGCTGTCGGGCAGCTACCCGCTGGCCGACAGCGAACGCATCCTGGACCTGCTGGAGGTGTCGCTGCCGGTGCGCGTGCGGCGCTTCACCCGCTACTGGGTCACGGTAGAAGCCCGCGCCTGAGATTATTTTCAGAACCTTGAGCCGTTTTTTCATCTCGCGTGACAGAGAAGGCAGAACCCTTTGCCCCGACCTTCTCAAGGACCCTTTGCATGCCGCTTCGCCTAAGCCCCCTCGCCCATGCCCTGCTGCTGGGCGCCAGCCTCACCTTCGGCGCCGTTGCGCCCCTGCACGCCGCCCAGGCACGCACCTACCACATCGCCCCGATGTCGCTGGAAGACGCCCTGAACCAGTTCGGGCGTGAAAGCGGCGTGCTGATCTCGTTCGGCTCGCAGGTGACCCAGGGCGTGAAAAGCCGTGGCCTGGAAGGCGAGTATTCCACTGCACAGGGCCTGGCCGCGCTGCTTGAAGGCACCGGCCTGCAGGCCCGCGCCGAAGGCGACAACGCCTACAGCCTGCAACCGCTGGCCCCGGCCGCCGGCGCGCCGCTGGAGCTGGGCAGCTCCAGCGTGGTCGGCGACTGGCTGGGTGAAGCCACCCAGGACAACGTGTTCGAACACCCCGGCGCGCGAGACGTGATCCGCCGTGAAGAGTTCGAACGCACCGGCGCCAGCAGCGCACGGGAAGTGCTCAACCGCATCCCCGGGGTGAATGCGCCGGAAAACAACGGCACCGGCAGCCACGACATGGCGCTGAACTTCGGCATTCGCGGGCTCAACCCGCGCCTGGCCTCGCGCTCAACGGTGCTGATGGACGGCATTCCGGTGCCGTTCGCGCCCTATGGCCAGCCACAGCTGTCGTTCGCGCCGATCAGCCTGGGCAACATGGACGCGGTGGACGTGGTACGCGGCGGCGGCGCCGTGCGCTACGGGCCGCAGAACGTGGGCGGCATCGTCAATTTCGTGACCCGCGCGATCCCCGACGAACCCACGCTGAAGGCCGGCCTGCAGACCCAGACCAGCCCCTCCTCCAGCCACGACGGTTTCAAGAGCAGCGCCAACCTGCTGGCCGGCGGCACCGCCGACAACGGCCTGGGCGGCGCGATCCTGTATTCGGGCACCCGCGGTGGCGACTGGCGCGAGCACAGCGACACGCAGATCGACGACCTGATCCTCAAGGGCAAGCTGCAACTGGACGAGGCCAACAGCCTGCATGCCATGGCGCAGTATTACGAGGGCGAGGCGCAGATGCCCGGCGGCCTCAACGTGGCCGACTACGACGCCGACCCGTACCAGTCGACCCGCCTGCAGGACAAGTTCTGGGGCCGGCGCACGATGTTCAACGCCGGTTACGACTACAAGGAAGGCGAGCGCCAGTTCAGCGTCAACAGCTTCTTCACCAAGACCCTGCGCAGTGGCTACCTGGTGCAGAACAGGTCGATCTCGCTGTCGCCGCGCGAGTACTGGGTGCGCGGCATCGAAACCCGTTTCACCCAGGGCTTTGCGCTGGGCGACAGCCACCACGAGGTGGGCCTGGGCTACCGCTACATCAACGAGGCCGGGCACGAGCTGCGCTACATGGAGAGCATCAGCGCCGGCCAGTTGCCGACCACCTCCAGCCCCAACGACCGCGACACCCGTGGCGGCACCGATGCCCATGCGCTGTTTCTGGATGACCGCATCGACATCGGCCAGTGGACCATCACCCCGGGTATCCGCTACGAGATGATCAAGTCGCAGCAGAGCAACAAGCTCAAGGGCCTGGAATACAAGGGCGACTACAACACCGCTTTGCCGGCGCTGAACGTGATGTACCACCTGAGCGACAGCTGGAACCTCTACGCCAACACCGAGGGTTCGTTCGGCAGCGTGCAGTACAGCCAGATGCCCAACCGCGTGAACCAGGGTGAAGTGAAGCCCGAGAAGGCCCGCACCTGGGAGCTGGGCACGCGCTACGACAACGGCAACCTGCAGGCCGAGGCCGGGCTGTTCCTGATCAATTTCGACAACCAGTACGAAAGCAACCAGACCACCGACGACGTGATCGCCCGTGGTGAAACCCGCCACCAGGGCCTGGAAACTAGCGTGAAGTACGCGCTGGACGGCCTCACGCCGGCGCTGGCCGGGTTCGATGTGTACGCCAGCTATGCCTTCGTTGACGCGACAATCCGCGAAGATGGGCCGAACAAGGGCAATCGTGTGCCGTTCTCCTCCAGGCACAAGGGCACGCTGGGGCTGGGTTACACCGACGGGCCGTGGAAGCTGAACCTGGACAGCACCTACCAGAGCAGCCAGTTCGCCGACAACGCCAACACCTCGGCCCAAAGCGCAGACGGCGCGGCCGGGCGCATCCCGGGCTACATGCTGTTCAGCAGCCGCGCCGGCTATGACTTCGGGCCGCAGCTGTCGAACCTGAACGTGGCGGTGGGGGTGAAGAACATCTTCAACCACCAGTACTTCACGCGCTCGTTCGACGACAACAACAAGGGCAAGTATGTGGGTGAGCCACGGACGGTCTATCTGCAGACATCGATTGCTTTCTGATCGGTAGCGTCTGCTTCGCCGGCAAGGCCGGCTCCTACAGGAGCGCACCTTGCCGGGGGGCCGCGCATTGACTCAGGACACCCCCAGACAACCTTTCACCTGTTTAATTGCCACAAAATATTTTTCTTCTTCAAGCACTTGAAAAGTTCTGCCAACTGCCTGACCTTGTAGTCAAGAGGCGATGATTTCCACAGGCCGCAATGGCCCGCATCGTTCTCTTGCGAGCTAGCTGAATAAGGGATTGAACTATGCAAATCCAAGTCAACAGCGACAACCATATCCAAAGCAGTGCCCGTCTCGAAGAGTGGGTACGCACTACGGTAGAAAGCACGCTCGAACGCTACGAAGAAGACCTCACCCGCATCGAAGTCCACCTGCGCGATGAGAACGGCGACAAGCCAGGCCCCCACGACATGCGCTGCCAGATGGAGGCACGCCCCAAAGGCCATCAACCGATTTCCGTCAGCCACAAGGCCGATAGCCTGGAGCAGGCCATCGAAGGCGCCGCGACCAAACTCGAGCATTCCCTCGAGCACCTGTTCGGCAAACTGCGCGGCAAACGTGGCGTGACCCAGAAGGTCGCAACCGCCCCGGCAGCCGATGCCCTGCTGCAGGAAGAATTCCTGGAGAACGAGCAAGCCCTGCAGGCCCGTCAGGCCTGACAGCCAAGGCAATGAAAGAAGGCGAGCCACGGCTCGCCTTTTTTATTGACCACTCGGCACCTGCCCCGCAACGCCACCTGAACCAACCTGGCCAGGGCCCGGTCAATCAGAACATGTCTTTGCCAGGTACAGCCCCATGATCAACCCCTTCCAACAGATCAACGCTGCATTTGCCGACACCTACCGGGTCAACCTGAGTATCGAGCGGCTCGATGGCAGCATCATGCTGACCCTGTCCGACGATCAGGGCGTGGTGGCCAAGCGCCTGATCAGCCCGGCCCAGCGCAATGACCCCAAGCGCCTGGCGCGCCTGATCGAGAGCGTGCGCTTTGGCATTGCCATCGAGCAGGGCCACAGCGCCATGGAGATTCTGGCCAGCATGACCCGCGACGGTGCACGCACCCCGGGCCTGCGCGCCGCCAGCGAGCGCCGCGCGGGGGCGTAAGGCTATTTGGCCTCTTCGATTTCCTTGCCGCTGGCGTCGATGGCCTTGGTGGAGGGGTAGCGCGACGAGGCGTAGCGCACCACCAGGATCGAGAACGACAGCAGCAGGATCCCGCCGCACACATACAGCAGGCCCACGTCGGGGGCCTTGTGGTGCGACACATCGCCGATCAGCAGGCGCGTAAGCGCGGTGATCGCCACGTACAAAAGGAAGCGGATGGGCATGTGGTTGGTCTTGAAGTAGATCCCCACCATCGCCCCCAGCTCCAGGTAGATGAACAGCAGCAGGATGTCATCGACGCTCACCCCACCCTTGCCGATCATCTCGATGAATGCCGACACCGCCGCATAGGCGGTGATGGCACCGATGCCGAACAGTGCCAGGTAATGAAAGGCCTCCACGCACAGGTTGCCCAGCGAATCCGCCGAGCCATGCAGGCCCTTGCGCACTTTTTCAGCCCATTTGATGTTCACGATGCGAATTCCTTGGAAACGACGAAGGGAGGATGCGCCACCCAGGTGACGCTTTGCCTGCATGCAGTAAAAAGGCCAGCGGCACAGCTTGAGAAGGCGACCGATTGCCGCAAGACACCCGCCACCCCACCATTGCGAGCAAATTGAGCTATAAAAATGCCACTACCCAAACGTGGTGGTTTGCCTTATGCTTTTACCTGTATAAAAACACAGTACTCGTACACATCAATTATCGAAAGGCATGTGAGGTGATGAATGGCCGTCGAAGTGGTATACCGCAGCAGCCGCGATCTGGAGCGCTTGTTCATGGATAAAGCTGAAGCAGACCGTCACGACAAGATGCTCGAGCTGGCCGAACTGCTCGCCGAGGTGCTGCAGAAGGCCGTGCCGTCGCTGAGCGAACAGCAGGTCGAGGAAGCGGGTATCTACATGGCGAAGAACCGCGATGTGTTCGCCAAGGCCTTCAAGAGCCAGCCCGACGCGTTGTCCGAGCTGCTTGCCGAGCAGCCCGCCGAGTAGGCATCAGGCGTTGTACACCAGCTTCTCGGCCAGTTGCTGGGCCACGCGGGCCGGCGAACTCTTCTCGGCCTGGGCGTGGGCGAAGACCTCGGTCAGCCGCGTGGGGATGCGCGCAAGGTGCGCGGTGATGGTGCCAAGGTCCTGGCCCTGGTGGGTCAGCGCCACGTAGATCAGCCCGCCGGAATTGATGATGTAGTCCGGGGCATACAGAATGCCGCGGGTTTCGAGCTGGTCGGCGACCTGAAGGTGGGTCAGCTGGTTGTTCGCCGAGCCGGCCACCGCGGCACAGCGCAGCTGCATGACGCTCTGGCTGTTGAGCACCGGGCCCAGCCCGCACGGCGCAAAGATGTCGCAAGGCGTGCTGACCAGCGCTTCGCTGGCCACCGGCAGCGCATTCAACTGCTCCATGGCCAGTTGCACCCGCCCCGGGTCATGGTCGCTGACCAGCAGTACCGCCCCCGCCGCATGCAACTGCTCGGCCAGGGCAAACCCGACATTCCCCAACCCCTGCACAGCCACGCGCAACCCTTCCAGGTTGTCGGTGCCCAGGCGCGCCATCGCCGTGGCGCGGATGCCGGCGAACACGCCCATGGCCGAATGCGGCGAAGGGTCGCCGGCGGTGGTGGTACTGGTGACGTGCCGGGTGCTCTGGGCGATGCAGTCCATGTCCAGGGTCGAGGTGCCGCTATCGGTCGCGGTGATGTAGCGCCCCTCCAGGCTGTCGACGAAGCGCCCGAAGGACTCGAACAGCGCGGCGCGGTTTTCCACATGGGGGTTGCGGATGATCACCGCCTTGCCACCGCCCAGCGGCAGGCCCGCCAGGGCAGCCTTGTAGCTCATGCCCTGGGCCAGGCGAATGGCATCGGTCATTGCGGTGTCGTCGTCCGGGTAAGGCAGATAGCGACAACCGCCCATGGCCGGGCCCAGCCGCTGGTTGTGAATGGCGATCACCGCCTTGAGGCCCGTGGCCGGGTCGACGCACAGGTGCAGTGAGTGGGTGCGCGTGCTTTGCATGAGAGCGAACATTGCCCAGCCCTCGTGAGTCAGTGCTCCCACCAGTATAGGCGGCGCGAAGGCACACGTTGCGGCACTGGACGAACGCCCCTGCCGGCGCTACAACAGAAGCTTGAGCGGAGACTGCCATGACCCCACGCCAAGCCTGCCTGGCCTGCCTGGAACGCAACCCCGCCGCCCTGTTCGAGGCGGCGCTGTGGATCGCTGCCGAACACGATGCCAGCGTGCAGCCGGCCCAGGTGCTGGGCGAATTGCAGCTCGTGCAGCAGCAGGTCAGCCAGAGCCTGCCCATGCTGCCGGTGAGCGAACTGGCGCAGCCGTTGCTGCGGGCGCTCAGCGCGGCGGGCTTCCAGCAGGACGAATATCACCCATTGCGCCCGCAGGCGGCGCTGCTGAACAAGGTGCTGCAACGTCGTCGCGGACAACCGCTGGCACTGGCGATCCTCACGCTGGAGCTGGCCCGCGGGCTGTCGATACCACTGGAGGGGGTGAATTTTCCGGGGCATTTCCTGTTGCGCGTGCCGGGGGCCGATCACCTGCTGGACCCCTGCGGCGGGCGCCGGTTGTACCCGGCCGATTGTCGCGAGTTGCTCAGCCGCCAGTTCGGCCCGCAGTTGCCGTTGAGCGCCGAGCATCTGGTGACGGCCAGCGCACAGCAGATGCTGCAACGACTGTCGCGCAACCTGCGTCAGTTGCATGCAAGCAATGATGATGACCTGGCGGCGTTGAAGGATGCCGAGCGGGTGCTGTTGCTGGGCTCGGCCAGCGCCAGCGACTACCTGGCGCGGGCGACACTGTATCAGCGGCTGGATTGCCCGCAGGCAGAGCGGTTTGACCTGGAGCATGCGCTGATGCTGACGGATGACCCGATCCAGCGGTTGCGCCTGACCGAGCGGCTGAGCCACCTGCCGCCGCCGACGCCTTCGGTGCACTGAAAGCTTCGCCGGCCAGGCCGGCTCCTACACGGGCCGCGCAGCGCCTGCAGGAGCCGGCCTGGCCGGCGAATGGGCCATCAGGGGGCATCCGGCTGACGCGAAGGGTGCGCCTGCACGAACGCATCATGCTCACCGGCCAGCGCCACCACCCGGCGAATCCGTGGCCAGCCCGACAGGTCCACATTGAACCGTTCGGCCGCATACACCTGCGGGATCAGGTACACATCCGCCAGCCCCGGCTCATCGCCGAAACAGAACCCCGCCTCGCCGATCATCTGCTCCACCGCCGCCAGCCCCTGGGTGATCCAGTGGCCGATCCAGGCGTTCACCTGGGTGTCGTCATGCCCCAGCTCACGCAGCTGATTGAGCACGCTGACATTGTGCAGCGGGTGGATGTCGCAACCGATCAACGCCGCCACGGCGCGCGCCTGCGCCCGCGCCACCGGCGACTGCGGCAACAGCGCAGGCTGTGGATAAACCTCCTCCAGGTACTCGATGATCGCCGGCGACTGCACCAGCAGCTCGCCCGAGTCGATACGCAGCGCCGGGATGCGCCCCTGGGGGTTCAGCCCCAGGAACTCGGCCTCGCGCTGCGCGCCCTTGAGCAGGTTGACCGGCAGCGACTGGTAATCCAGCTGCTTGAGCGCCAGCGCAATGCGCACGCGGTACGACGAGGTAGAACGGTAGTAGGTATACAGTTCCATGCTCGTACCCTCTCAATGTGCCGGCAGGATCTTGCCGCGGCACTCGCCAAAACCGATCGACGCCACGCCATCACGCTTGCAGCGCGCGCGCAGGATGATCTCGTCGCCGTCTTCGAGGAACCTGCGCACCTCGCCACTGGCCAGTTCGATCGGCACCTTGCCGCCCTCGGTAATCTCCAGCAGGCTGCCGAACTGGCCAGGCTTGGCGCCCGACAGGGTGCCCGAACCGAACAGGTCGCCTGGCTGCAACTGGCAGCCGTTGACACTGTGGTGCGCAACCATCTGCGCCACGGTCCAGTACATGCTCAGGGTGTTGCTCAGGGTCAGGCGATGCGCCGGCAGGTTCTGCTCGCGCATGCGCTCGGTCAGCAGCAGCACTTCCAGCTCGATGTCGAACGCGCCACCCGCCTGGTCACGCGGGTCGAGCAGGTACGCCAGCGGCTGCGGATCGCCTTCGGGGCGTGCCGGCTGGGCGCAGCGGAACGGCTCCAGCGCTTCGGCGGTGACCACCCAGGGCGACACGGTGGAGATGAAGCTCTTGGACAGGAACGGGCCCAGCGGCTGGTATTCCCAGGCCTGGATGTCGCGGGCCGACCAGTCGTTGAGCAGGCAGTAGCCGGCCACGTGTTCGCCTGCCTGCGCTACCGGGATGGCATCGCCCATGGCATTGCCCTGGCCGATCCAGATGCCCAGCTCCAGTTCGTAGTCCAGCCGCGCGCACGGGCCGAAGCTCGGCTCGGTTTGCCCGGCAGGCAGGGTCTGGCCGTTGGGCCGACGAACATCGGTACCCGACGGGCGAATGGTCGAGGCACGGCCGTGGTAGCCTATCGGCACGTACTTGTAGTTGGGCAGCAGCGGGTTGTCGGGGCGAAACAGCTTGCCGACGTTCTTGGCGTGCTCGATGCCTACATAGAAGTCGGTGTAGTCGCCGATGCGCGCCGGCAGGTGCAGTTGGCACTCGGCGGCCGGGTACAGGGCCGGCTTCAGCGCAGCCTGGTGCGGGCTGTCGGCACCCAGCAGTTCGAGCAGGCGCTCGCGCAGGGCCACGCGGGCCTCACGGCCCAGGGCGAAATAGGCGTTCAGCGCACCACCGCGGGTGGCCTGCACCGCATTGCGGGCCTGGCCGTCGAACAGCCCGGCAGCCAGCACCGCGTCGAGGTCCAGAATCGCGTCACCGATGGCCACACCGCAGCGACGCTCGTCGCTGCCACGGCTGAAGATACCCAGCGGCAGGTTCTGCAGCGGGAAATCGCTATGCCCGTTGGCGTGCTCGACCCAACTGCGGGCAATGGCGGACTGGTTCATGGTTATCTCCGATTCGGGGTGAAGGTGCTCGGCAAGGTGGCCCAGCACGTGTCGTAGTCGGCCTGCAGTTGCGGGCATTCAAGCGCATGGCGGGTCGGGCGCAGCACCTGGCTGGTCTCGAACATGAACGCCATGGTGTTGTCGATCTTGCTCGGTGCAAGGTCGGCGGCAATCGCCCTGGCGCAGGTTTCGGCATCCGGGCCGTGGGCGCTCATGCAGCTGTGCAGCGAGGCGCCGCCGGGCAGGAAGCCTTCGGCCTTGGCGTCGTACTCGCCCTTGATCAACCCCATGAACTCGTTCATCAGGTTGCGGTGGAACCACGGTGGACGGAAGGTGTTCTCGGCCACCATCCAGCGCGGCGGGAAAATCACGAAATCGATGTTGGCCATGCCCGGTACGCTGGTAGGCGAAGTGAGCACGGTGAAGATCGACGGGTCGGGATGATCGAAGCTGACCGTGCCGATGGTGTTGAAACGGCGCAGGTCGTATTTGTACGGCACGTTGTTGCCGTGCCAGGCCACCACGTCCAGCGGCGAGTGCTGCAGTTCGCAGCCCCACAGCTCGCCGAGGAACTTCTGTACCAGCGGCACCGGGCCCTGCTGCTCTTCGTAGTGGGCCACCGGCGCGAGGAAGTCGCGCGGGTTGGCCAGGCCGTTGCTGCCCAGCGGGCCCAGGTCCGGAATGCGCAGCGGCGCGCCGTGGTTTTCGGCAATGTAGCCACGCGCCTGACTGTCGAGCAGCTCGACGCGAAACTTCAGGCCACGGGGCAGCACGGCGATTTCCAGGGGCTCCACGTCCAGCACGCCCAGCTCGGTGACGAGGCGCAGGCGGCCCTGCTCGGGGACCAGCAGCAGTTCGCCATCGGCGTTGAAGAACACCCGCTCCATGGAACGGTTGGCGCGGTAGTTGTAGATGCTGATGCCGGCCGGCTTTTGCGCCGCCGAGTTGGCCGCCATGGCTACCCAGCCGTCGATGAAGTCGGTGGGCTCGGCCGGGATGTCCAGCGGGCTCCAGCGCAGCCGGTTGGGGGTTACCGGGCCCAGCGGGCCGCCGCTCAACTGGCGCTCGAGGCGTTCGAATGCCGGGTGCAGTGCCGATGGCCGGATACGGTACAGCCAGGTACGCCGCTGCTCGCTGCGCGCCATGGTGAATGCGGTGCCGGAAAACAGCTCGGCATACAGGCCATACGGGGCTTTTTGCGGGGAGTTCTGGCCAACCGGCAGGGCGCCGGGCAATGCCTCGCTGGCAAATTCGTTGCCGAAGCCGCTCTGGTAAGCGAGGGCGGGAGTGGAATCGACGTTCATCGAGCCTCCAGTCAGGTAGCGTTATTATTATCGTAAACTGATTACGCATAACGTAATTTGATACCTGTAACCCGTCAAGCTATAAAGACGCCCACCTGTCAACACGGACCCCTTTCCCATGAGCAAAACCAGAACCGCCGACAGCAACGGCAAACAGAAGGTCCGCTCGGCGGAGGTCGGTACCGACATTCTCAAGGCGCTGGCCCAGCTCTCGCCGGCCACCTCGCTGTCGCGCCTGGCCGAGCATGTGCAGATGCCCGCGAGCAAGGTGCATCGCTACCTGCAGGCCCTGATCGCCAGCGGCTTTGCCGAGCAGAACCCGGCCACCAACCACTACGGGCTGGGCCGTGAAGCCCTGCGCGTGGGCCTGGCCGCGCTGGGCGGGATGGACGTGCTCAAAGTGGCGGCCATGCCGTTGTCACAGCTGCGTGACGCGCTCAATGAAAGCTGCTTTATCGCGGTGTGGGGCAACCAGGGCGCAACGGTGGTGAACATCGAACCTGCGGTGCGCGCCGTGACGGTGGTGACGCAGATCGGCTCGGTGCTGCCGTTGCTCAGTTCGTCCACCGGGCTGGTGTTCGGGGCCTACCTGCCCCAGCGCGAGACCATCGAGTTGCGCGACCAGGAACTGCTTGCCCTGGGCCAGGACGCCGCAGACTACGAAGCGCTGTTTGCGCAGATCCGCGCACGCGGCCTGCACCATGTGCATGGCCTGCTGATGCCGGGGGTGGATGCGCTGTCGGCACCGGTGTTCAACGCCATGGGCAACATCGCTGCCGTGCTGACCGTGGTGGGCCCTACCTCGATTTTCCATGCCGATGAACAGGGCCCGGCGGCGCAGCAGCTGCAGGCGGCGGCTCAGGCAATCAGCTGGCGCATGGGCTATGAACCACAGTGACCTGTTTTGGTGCACTGTTACCCACTTTGCAACAGTGAATGTCCGAAACGTCTATTTTTTTCGGTAGGGGGGCTGGCTATGCTGGCCGGGCTTGCAGCGAAACGCGGTTTCGCCAGGCGCTGGGCCGATGGTTTGGCGGTTAATGTCAGGTTAATCCTCTCCCCCTAGAGTAACCACCTGACACGTTGAACCCTCCCCCTTCAGGTTCACCGACGTTGATTTTGAAGCTCCTTGATCTACGTCTTGCTTGGCCGCTGCTTTTGCAGCGGCCTTTTTTATTTGTGCGGCCCGGTTCAGCCTGCGTGCCTGTGCAGATTGGCCATCATCTGCTGCAACGCCTCGAGGCTGTCCTGCGGGTGCACCGCGCCCTCGAAATCGCCGATCGCATCCCAACTTGCGGCGATGTCTTCCACGCTCATGCCCTGGCGCGGGTCGAAGCCCACCCCCAGGCTGCGTTCCCAGCGCACCTTGCCCACCCAGCCGCCACCGACCTCGTACAGCCCGCCGGTGTCCTGGCAGCGATCACTGCCCAGGTACACCACCAGCGGGCTGATCAGCTCGGGCTTGAGCTGTTCGAACACCTGCGGCGGAATCAGCCCCTCGGTCATGCGCGTGCCACCGGTGGGGGCGATGGCATTGACCAGGATGCCGTGCTTGCGCCCCTCGAGCGCCAGAGTGCGGGTCAGCCCGTACAGGCCCAGCTTGGCCATGCCGTAGTTGGCCTGGCCGAAATTGCCGTAGATGCCCGAGGTGGACGAGGTGAAGATCACCCGCCCCGCGTTCTGCTCGCGCAGGTGCGGCCAGGCGGCGCGGGTGAGCTTGTAGGCACCCTCCACATGCACGCGGTACACCTGGTCCCAGTCGCTGTCCTCCATCTTGTGAAAGGTCTTGTCCCGCAGGATGCCGGCGTTGTTGACCAGCACATCCACGCGGCCGAAGGTGTCCAGCGCCTGCTGGACGATACGCTCGCCATCGGTGACCGAGTCATGGCTCGCCACCGCCGTGCCGCCCGCCTCGCGAATCTCGGCCACCACACGGTCGGCCGCCGATGCGCTGGCGCCCTCACCATGGGTGGAGCCTCCCAGGTCGTTGACCACCACGTGGGCACCATGACGGGCGAACAGCAGCGCATGGGCACCCCCGAGGCCCCCGCCAGCGCCGGTCACAATCACTACTTTTTCATCCAGGCGAATCGACTCGGTCATCTCGGCACTCCGTTAACTGCAAGGAATATGGCAGCCAGTGTCAGCCAGCGCCCGGCCCCGGACAATCAACCGGGCGGACGCTGAATGGCAGGCGATAAGGCAGCGGGATGATCAGGACCAGGCGACCTTGTGCGCCAGGCTTGGCAGGGGTTGCTGCCGAAATGCCAGGTAGTGGCGCAGCACCTGTACCGGTGCCTCGGTGTGCGGATAATGGCCGATGCCCTGCAGGGTCACGGTGTCGGGTTGGGGCACCAGTTCGCAGTAACGCGCCACCACATGCGCGCCCGATACCGGGTCGGCGGCGCCATTGATAAGGCGCAGCGGTACGCCTGACTGCTGCAAGGCCGCCACCCAGCGCTCGCGCCAGGTGACGCGCTCGGGTACATAGGCTGCCAGCTTGTGCAGGATGCGATTGCCACGGTTGGAGGCGATCAGGCTCCAGCAGTCATCCAGCACGCTTTCACTGGGGCGTGTGCTGCGGCCATAGAGGTGGGTGACATTCCTGACCAGGTCGTCGCGCCCGAACGAGCGCGCCACCAGCCAGCCAAGCCGGCTGAGCAGGAGCTTGTGCACCAGCAACGCACGGTGGCACTCCGGGAACAGGCCGGCGTTGAGAAACGCGCAACTGGCCACCTGGGCCGCCCCCTCGTGGTGACGGGCCAGCAGTTCCTGGGCCACCGTGGCGCCATAGTCATGGGCCAGCAGGTGCACCGGCTCCTGAACCTGCAGGTGTTCGAGCAGGGCCTGCTGTACGTCTGCCTGTTCCAGCAGGCTGTAGGTGTGGTGCAACGGCTTGGACGAGTCACCGAAGCCGAGCATGTCGCAGGCGATCACGCGAAAGCGCTGGGCCAGGGGTTGCCACAGGTAGTGCCAGTCCCAGCTGGCAGTGGGGAAGCCGTGCAGCAGAAGCAGGGGCTCGCCCTGCCCTGCGCTCCAGTAGCGAATCGATTGCTGGCGAAACGTGAAACTGCGACCACGGGTACGCCAGACACTCAAGGGAATCTCGGCGAGGGGCATCACGCAGGTCCTGGTTCGGGGCTGCAACTTCCTGGGGGCAGCGCGTTGTCGGGCAAAGGGTTGGCGGCGGTCATTGCAATCACCTCGGCACATGGGTGTGCTCTGCTGCCGGTCAGTCTAGAGGCGCGATTCGATGGCGGGTGTTGCATTGCCAGCCAGCTTATTGGCCCATCGGGTCAGGGCAGTAAATAGTTACAGCAGGTGACGTAACAGTGGCGCCATGAACAGGTTGAAAATGCCCGTCAGCACCATCACCAGCCCCGCCACAGAGCCCTCTTCGCCGCCCACCTCATGGGCTCGGCTGACCCCGGCGCCGTGCGCCCCCACCCCGAACAGCGCCCCGCGTGCCAGCGGCGTGCGCAAGGGCAGGTACTTGAGCAGTACCCCGCCCATCAGGGCACCGAGCACCCCGGTGAACATCACGAACACCGCGGTCAGTTCCGGCACACCGCCCAGGTCGTGGGCCAGCGGCATGGCAAAGGGTGTGGTGATCGAGCGTGGCAGCAGCGACAGGCTCACCTGATTGTCCAGCGACAACGCATGGGCCAGGGCCCACGAACTACCGATGGACGCCGCGCTGCCCACCAGCATGCCCAGCGACAGGGCCGACCAGTGGCGTGCCAGCAGCGCCCGCTGCTGCCAGATCGGCACCGCAAAGGCCACGGTGACCGGGCCCAGCACCGACATCAGCCAGTGCGTGTTGCGCGCGTACTCGGCGTAACCGGTGTGCAACGGCACCGCCACCGCCAGCAGCACCACCGGGACCAGGATCAGCGGCGACAGCAGGTAGCGCCCGGTACGTCGGTACAGCCAGCGGCTGCCCAGGTAGGCCAGCAGGGTCAGCGCCAGCCAGAACAGCGACATCGGCTCAAGCGTCATGGCGCAGCCTCCAGCGGCACGCCCACTCCACCGTGAAGGCAGTGGCGAGCATCACCAGCAGCGTGCTTGCACCGATCACCAGCAGAATGCGCCAGCCTTCGCTGCGCAGCAGCGGGCCGTAGTCGAGCAGGCTCATCAGCGCCGGAATGAAGAACAGCAGCATCTCTGCCATCAGCAGGGTGGCGCCGGTCTGCAGGGTGGCCGGCTTGACCCGCCCGGTGGCGAACACCAGCAGCAACAGCGCCATGCCCACCACACCGCCCGGGATCGGCCAGTGCAGCCAGGCCGACAGCTGGCAACCGAGCAGGTACAGCACGAGCAGCACGCCCAGTTCAGCGAGCAAGCGCGAAAATTTCTTGAATGAAACGGCAGTCATCGAAGGGGTCCTCTGAGGCCTGCAGTTTAAAATCCCGCTGCCCATGCAAAAAGCGAATTGTTAGACTGGCCTGCATTCCATAATGGAATTCAGGCAATGGAATTCAAGCAACTACGCAGTTTTGTCGAAGTGGTTCATCGCGGCGGCTTCACCCAGGCCGCGCAGACCCTGCATATCAGCCAGTCGGCCGTGAGCAAGCAGGTGGCGCAGCTGGAGCACGACCTGGGCATGGCCCTGCTCGATCGCCATGGCTCGCAGTTGCACCTGACCGACGCCGGCAAGATCGTGCTGGCCCGCGGCGAGGCCATGCTGCGGCTGCGCCAGGAACTGCACAACGAACTCGACGACCTTGGCCAGCTGGCGCGGGGCGAGTTGCGCCTGGGGCTGCCGCTGCTGGGCAGCGACGCGCTGTTTGCCGGGTTGTTCGCCGAGTACCGGCGGCGCTACCCGAACATCACCGTGCAATTGCTCGAAGGCGGCAGCCTGAACGTGGAGCACGCCGTGCGCAGCGGCGAGCTGGAGCTGGGCGGCAGCCTCACGCCCACCACGCCGGGCTTCGAGTGCCAGCCCTTCTGCAACGAACCGCTGGATGCGCTGCTGCCGGTAGCCCACCCACTGGCCACTGCCGCCAGCATCAACCTGGGACAACTGGCCGACACGCCGTTTCTGCTGTACCAGCGCAGCTTCGTGCTCAATGATCGCCTGCTGGCGGCCTGCCAGGCCTACGGCTTTACCCCGAAGGAAGGCGGACGCAGCGGCCAGGCGGATTTTCTGGCGGCACTGGTGGCGGCAGGCCAGGGCGTGGTGTTGCTGCCACGGGTGGTGGCGCGGGGCCTGGAACGGCCGGGGGTGGTGCGTGTGACCTTGAGCGAGCCCAGCGACCTGCGCTGGGACATCGCCTTCATCTGGCGCCAGGGCGCCTACCTGTCACGGGCGGCGCAGGCCTGGCTGGCACTGCTGCGCGAGCGCCCGCAACCGCTGTGATCAGCCGCGCAGCCTGGCGATGAACTCGGCCAGCCAGGGCTCGGCGTCGGTTTCGGGGGTGACGGTTTCACTGGCGTCCAGACGCAGCATCGGCTGCACTTCGTCGAGGCCCAGTTCGGCGAACAGCTCGCGCAATTGCTCGCCGCCGCCGCAGTAGGTGTCGCCATAGCAGGAGTCGCCCAGGCCGATCACCGCACCGGGCAAGCCGCGCCAGGCACCTGGCAGCACATCGCGGATCTCGCTGTACAGCGGCACCAGGTTGTCGGGCAGCTCGCCCATGCCGGTGGTGGACGTGATCGCCAGAAAGGCCTGCGGGACAAAGCCCTGAACGTCCTGCAGGTTGGCACGGTTGGCCAGCAGGGTCTCGAAACCCGCCGCCTGGAGCAGCGAGGCGGCATGGCGTGCAACTTCCTCGGCAGTGCCGTAGACCGAGCCGGAAAGAATGGCAACTTTCATAACTAATCCCGAAGCTGAGTAAAAGCGTAGGATACTACCACCTGATGCGGGTACCGGACGCTGGCAATTGGCCCGCATGCAGATGCCGACCGCTCGGCAATCCACTAGAATCCTTCGCCTGGGTGCCCCTTTCACATTCGGTTCGACACGATGATCAACGCCAAGCTGCTGCAACGCATGATTGATGCCTCCAACGACGGGATCGTGGTAGCCGAACAGGAAGGCGACGACGACACCATCCTGATCTATGTGAACCCGGCCTTCGAACGCCTGACCGGCTACGCGGCCAACGACATTCTGTACCGCGACTGCCGCTTCCTGCAGGGCGAGCCGCGCGACGATGCGGCCCGGGCACGCATCCGCGACGCCATCCGCAGCGGCCAGCCATGCCGGGAAGTACTGCTCAACTACCGCAAGGACGGCACGCCGTTCTGGAACGAGCTGTCGATCACCCCGGTGTTCAACGAGGCCGACCAGCTCAAGTACTTCATCGGTATCCAGAAGGACGTGAGCCGCCAGGTGGCCGCCGAGCAGCGGGTGCTGGAACTGGAGCAGGAACTGGCCCGGGCGTACGCCCTGCTCGACGCGCAGAAACCCGACGGACGGTCTTAACAAAGCCAGCGAATCGTTGTCCATCACCCACGAAGAAATGATTCCCGATTGAAATTGCCGAGTTCGCCCATGCAATCAGATGCCCTCCTGACCCAGGATGAGCTGGATTTCATTCAGACCATGCACCGTTCGCCACAGCTGAACCTGACGGACGTCACCTCCAGCCTGCGCCTTGATGGCGGCAGCGAGGTGCAGCAACTGTTGACCCGGCTGGTGGCCCAGGAGCAGGTGACCCTGCAGGCGAATTTCGAGAACCAGCAGATGAGCTTTCCGCTGCAGCTGGTGGAAGACGAGTTCCATGCGGTGAGCCTGCAACTGGGCGCACCGAGCATCTATGAAGACGGGCCGATGATGCGCCCCTGGCGCCTCACGCTGGAGCCGCCGGTTGCGCTGGACGACGAGCTGGGCCTGAGCACCGACCTCAAGGTGTGCGAGATGTCATTTCGCGGTGTGCTGGTGCAGGTACCGCGCAATCGCAAGCCGCCCAAGACCTTCAACCTGTGGTTCAGCCCCGAGGCCGACGCGCCGATCAACCTGCAGGGCACCTTGCAGCGCAAGACGGCCGACGGGCTGGCGGCGTATCGGCTGAGCCAGCACCAGCCCCAAGAGATCGAGCGGTTGCGCCAGTACATCCTGCGCCAGCACCGGTTGGCGCATCCCGAATTGCATCCGGATTAACACCGCAGCGCGGCTTTCGCCGGCAAGGCCGGCCCCTGCAGGGNNCCGGCCTTGCCGGCGAAGGGGTTTCAGGTATCCAGGTGCTCTGCCAGGTACTGCTGCAAGCGCCGACGCATCAAGCGCCCCTCACTGCCCAGGCACGCCACCTGCGAGCGCATCAGCGCATCCTGGGCCAGCTCCGCCGCCTCCCCCGCAAACAGCAACGGGCAATCCAGGCCCTGGGCCAGGCGCATCAAGCGCTTGGGCAGCTCGGCCGTCGGTGAATGGTTGGAGAACAGCACCAGTGCCTGCGGCGCCATGCGCTCGCACACCAGGCTCAGTTCCTCCAGCGGCTGCCCCACGGCCAACACCCTGATCACCACCTCGCTGCTGCCCAGCATCAGCGCCGCCACCAGCAACTCAAGCTCGCGGCAATGCCCTGGCATCGCCGCCAGCACCACGCTTACCTCCTGCTGTTCGCGGGCCAGTTGCAGGCGCTGCAAGGCCCGGGCACGCAGGAAACCATCGAGAAACAGCCACTCGCTCTGCGCACCGAATGCCTCGCCGGCCGCGCACAGGTCGTGCCATACCGGCATCAGGATGTCCTGGAACACCACCACCAGCGGATAGCTGGCGAAGACCTGCCCGTACACCTGCTCCAGGCGCCTCTCGTCGAATGCCTTGACGGCCTGGCGCAGCTGCACCTGCCACTGTTTCCAGTCCGCCTGGGTGCCGGGCGCCTGGGCCGAGGGGGCCTGCTGCTGGGTCGCCTGGTTGCGCGCAAGGATCTTGCCGACCTTGCTCACCGCCACGCCGCGCTCGATCCAACCCAGAATGCTGCGCACGTCATCGATGTCGGCCTGGGAATACAGGCGGTGCCCACTTTCGGTGCGTACCGGCTGGATCAGCCCATAACGGCGCTCCCAGGCACGCAGGGTGACCGGGTTGATGCCGGTCAGGCGCGCCACTTCACGGATGGGGAAAAGCTCCTCCTGGCGGTGGGGAGCATCAGGGAGGGAAGCCGAATCAGGCTCGATCATCGCCGTAAAGACCGTGATTGCGTAGTGAAAGGCAATTCTACTCCCCTTGTACCAGCCCGCCGCAAGCACCATGCGCCGGGCAGCCGACACATCAGCACTGACGAGTCAGCTTATTTGCGGAATAATCCTTGCTTGTTCCCACACGAACACTCGAACGCCACCCACCACCCCGGGCAGCGTTGCATGGCCGTGGCTACCCGCCGCGCCGGTTTTTACCAGGAGATACACGATGTCTACCCCTCCGGTTACCTTGATGGTGGCGCGCCGCGTTGCCGAGGGCCGCTACGAAGACCTGATCGCCTGGCTGCGCGAAGGCGAACAGCTGGCTACCGACTTTCCCGGCTACCTGGGTTCCGGCGTGCTGGCCCCGCCGCCCAACGACGACGAATTCCAGATCATCTTCCGCTTCGCCGACGAGAAAACCCTGCATGCCTGGGAGTTTTCCGCCTCGCGCAGCGCCTGGCTGGCCCGCGGCAACGGCCTGTTCCAGCAGCCCCACGAGCACCGGGTCAGCGGCATCGACGGCTGGTTCGGCCCGGCCCTGGCACAACGTCCACCGCGCTGGAAACAGGCCGTGGCCATCTGGCTGGCGTTCTTTCCGGTGTCGCTGGCCTTCAACCTGCTGTTCGGCCACTGGCTGGGCGAGCTCGGCCTGGTGCCACGGGTACTGCTGAGCACCCTGGCCCTGACCCCGCTGATGGTCTACCTGTTCATCCCGCTGTCGACCCACCTGCTGGCCAGCTGGCTGCACCCCAAGCCTGCCCCGCAGAGCGTTGCCGCGCCGCCCGTGGGCACCCGCTGACGCAGCGCCCCGGGGCGTGCAACGGCGGCGAGTTCGGGTATGCTGGGGCCTACCCAAGCGAATATCTGAAGTTGACCGCCCATTACATGAACAGCCCAATTCTTGTTACCGGGGCCAGCCAGCGAGTCGGGCTCGCGCTGGCCATCAAACTGGCGCAGGCCGGCCACACGGTCGTCAGCGCCAGCCGCAGCATCAGCGCGCAGGCGCCCCACCCGAACATCGTGCAGTTCCAGGCCGACCTGTGCCTGGAGCAGGACCGCCTGGCCCTGATCGACCACCTGCGCAGCCGCTATGACGGCCTGCGGGCGATCATCCACAACGCCTCGCTGTGGCTCGACGATGACCTGGCCAACCTGAACACCATGTTCAAGTTGCACGTGGAAGCGCCGTACCACCTGAACCTGGCACTGGGTGAGCAACTGCTCAAGCTGGACAAGTCGGACATCATCCACATCTGCGACGAAACCTCCTCGCGCGGCAGCAAGAGCCATATCGGCTATGCCGCCACCAAGGCGGCGTTGCAGAACATGGTGCTGTCGTTCGCCGAGAAGTACGCCCCCAGCGTGCGCGTCAACGCCATCCTGCCCGGCCTGCTGATCTTCAAGGAAGACGGCGACGAGCAGTACCGCCAGCAGGCGCTGAAGAAGGCCCTGCTTGAATTCGAACCCGGTGCCCAGCCGCTGATCGAGGCCGTGATGTTCCTGCTCGACAGCCAGTACAGCACCGGCAGCAACGTGGTCATCAACGGTGGCCGCCATTTGAAGAACCGCATCGCGGCCGGATGAGCCGCTGCACCGTGAAGGGAACCCCCATGGACCCGCAACAGCAACTCGAACTCGAAGCGGCGGCCTTTCGCCGCCTGGTAGCGCACCTGCGCGAGCGCACCGATGTGCAGAACATCGACCTGATGAACCTGTCCGGCTTCTGCCGCAACTGCCTCTCCAAGTGGTACAAGGCCGCCGCCGACGAGCGCCAGATCGACCTGAGCCTGGATGACGCCCGCGAAGTGGTCTACGGCATGCCCTACGCCGAGTGGAAAACCCATTACCAGAAAGAAGCCAGCGCCGAACAGCAAGCGGCGTTCGCCAAAGGAAAACCCCATGACTGACCTGAACACCCTGCGCAGCCAACTCGACAGTGGCGAACATGTATTCGCCGACACGCTGGCGTTCATCGCCCAGGGCTACACCTACCAGCCACAGGCCTTCACCAATGGCGGTGTGGAAAACGCCGCCGGGCAGAACGAAGGGTCGTGCAAGACCCTGGGCCTGGCACTGCTCGAAGGCCTGAGCGACCAGCACGCGCTGCTGGCGTTCGGCGAGCACTACCGCTCGGTGCTGGCCACCCCCGAGGGCAGCGACCACGCCAATATCCGTGCGCTGATGCAGCACGGCCTGGCCGGCGTGACGTTCGCCGGCGCGCCGCTGCAACGCAAGGGCTGACGCCACACCGCTGCACAAGAACGGCCCACCTGGGCCGTTTTTTCATGCCTGGGGTTCGATCACCTGCCCGGGCACCTGCGCCGGCAGTTGTGCACTGCGCAGCCAGCCCAGTGCAATGGGCCACAGCTGCGCCTGAAAGCGGCTGTGAAAGAACGCGAAATGACCGACCCCCTTGGCATCGACCTGCTGTGCGGCGATGCGCAGGTGCGTGCACGCGCTGGCGGTAAAGTAGCCCAGCAGGCGCTCGATGGCCGGCACCGTACCGAACGGGTCGTCGGTCAGGCTGATCGCCAGGATACTGGCCTGCACCTGGCCAAAGCCCAACGCCCCCAGCGCGCGACCGCTGGGCCGCTGTTCATAGGTAGCGGCGGGTGTCACCCAGTCGCGCACCACGCCGGCCGGGGTGTCCTCCATCCAACCCAGGCGCTTGCCGGGAAAGTAGCCGAACACGCGGGTCAGCAGCGGCATTGCCAAGTGCCATTTGCACAGCAGTTGCCAGCGGCTGCCCGGGGCATAGTCACGCCAGTAGGCGAACTGCGCGCCCACCGTGACCACCCGCCGGATGCTCGCCGCCGACGCCGCCAGGCCCAGCGCGCAACCGCCGAAACTGTGCCCGACCACATCGATGGGCTGCCCGGGAAACTCGCGCCGGGCGCGCTGGAGCATCGCCTCGAAATCCAGCCGGCCCCAGTCCGACCAGCTGGCCTGAAAACCCCGCAAGGCGGCAGGGCGCGATTCGCCGATGCCGCGGTAGTCGTAGGTGATCACGTCGGCGCCATGGGCAAACAGGTAGTCGGCAAAACGCGAGTAGAAACGGCAGCGCACCGAGGTGGCGGCGTTGATGATGACCACCGCCCGCGTGGGGTCCGCCGCGCCGTGGCGCCAGGTGAAGCCGCCCAGGCTGAAGCCGTCTGCCGCCTCTTCGCGAAACGGCTGGGCAACGCTGGGCGCCTGGGTGGTGAGGGGTTGATTCATCGGTGCCGGCTCCTTCAGGGCCCTTCGCAGCGCAGCATCGGCCAGCGGGTGGCCAGCCCGTGTGGGTGATGCGCGAGGCGTAGACCGTCTGTTTCTGGCTAACGTAACGCGCGGTGCGTCGCAGTACCAGCCCGAACAGGTCATTCAGCCCCAGGGGCGCAGCGACTTATCATTGTGGGTTCGGCCACCGGCAGGTTGCGCGGGCGCTGGCCGCCGATCACCGGCGCGCCGGCCCGCGCCCGCCTCAGGCAAGCTCGGTGTAGCGCGCCGCCACCTCGGCCTGGCGGATGTCCGAGATCAGGGTGTGACGCGCCGCCTGGAAGGCCGTCCAGCGGGCGTCGTCATGCAACGGCGGGATGGTCACCCCCTCGCGGCGATCGAACCCCACCAGCGCCGCATCCACCAGGTGGTCCACCTCCATCACCTGCGTCAGGGTGTTGATGTCGATGCCCGAGCGCTCCCAGATCTCGGTACGCGTGGCCGCAGGCAACACCGCCTGCACGTATACGCCGCTGGGCGAGAGCTCCAGGCTCAGCCCCTGCGAGAGGAACTGCACGAACGCCTTGGTGGCGCCATACACCGTCATGCCCAGCTCCGGTGCCAGCCCTACCACCGAGCCGATATTGACGATGGCCCCCTCCCCGGCCTGCGCCAACCGTGGCGCGATGGCATGGGCCAGACGCGCCAGCGCGAGGGTGTTGAGCGTGATGATGCGCGTGACGCTGTCGGCGCTCTGCTCGACGAAGGCCCCCGACTGCGCCGCCCCGGCGTTGTTGATGAGGACGCCGATGCGGGCATCTTCGCGCAGGCGGGTTTCGACCCTGGCAAGGTCTTGGGCCAGGGTGAGGTCGGCCTGCAACACCTCGACGACCACGCCATGAGCCTGGGCCAGGCGGCTGGCCAGCCCGTCAAGGCGATGCCTGTCGCGGGCTACCAGCACCAGGTCATGGCCACGACGGGCAAAACGCTCGGCGTAGGTAGCGCCGATACCGGAAGAAGCACCAGTGATGAGAACAGTGGCAAGGGTAGTCATGGGGTTGCGCTCTCGATGGGTGGGTAACGAGCCGCTATGATGATGATCATAATCTTAATCGTCAACGGTTTTGATGATGGTTGACATCAATGTATAGTGGGCCCCTGACTGACGGCACACGCAGCGAGGAATCTGCACATGAGGGTCACCAAGGCACAGGCGCAGGCCAATCGCGCGCACATCGTCGAAACCGCGTCCGAACTGTTTCGCGAGCGCGGCTATGACGGGGTGGGCGTGGCAGACCTGATGGCGGCGGCAGGGTTTACCCACGGAGGCTTCTACAAGCACTTCGGCTCCAAGGCCGACCTGATGGCCGAGGCTGCTGCCTGCGGGCTGGCCAAGACTGCCAGCGCCGAAGAAGCGCTGGACGTGGCGCAATTTTTCCAGCGTTACCTGTCGCGCGAACACCGCGATGCACGCAGCACCGGCTGCACCATGGCCGCCCTGTGTGGCGACGCGGCGCGCCAGCCGGCCGCAATCAAGGCGACCTTTGCCGAGGGCCTGGAGGGCCTGCTCAAGCGGGCCGAGCACGCAGGTGCCGAAAACGGCGATCAAGACCCGCACACCGCACGCGCCAGGATGATCGAGCGCTTTGCCCAGGCGGTGGGCGCGATCATGCTGTCGCGCGCCTGCCCGGACGATGCGCCATTGGCCGACGAAATCATCGAGGTGTGCCGCAAGGCCATCGTTGCCCCGCTCCCCGACTGAGGTGCCCGCCCCGCAGTTGTCTTAAAACTGCAACCTTTTGGTCATAGTATGGAAGCTGTTCCCGCTGCAGCCCTGTTGCAGCGGGCCTTTGACAAGGACTCGAAACTCAATGCGCCGTGTCGTATTCAATCAGAAAGGGGGCGTGGGCAAGACCAGCATCGCCTGCAACCTTGCCGCCGTCAGCGCCGCCGAAGGGTATCGGACGCTGCTGGTGGACCTCGACCCCCAGGCCAACACCACCCACTACCTCACCGGCCTGCTCGGCGACGACATCCCGGCCGGCATCAGCGACTTCTTCAAGCAGACCCTCTCCAGCGCACCGGGCAGCAAGCGCGGGCGCGTGTGCATCACCCCCACCCGCTACGACAACCTCGACCTGGTGACCGCCAGCCCCGACCTGGCCGACCTGCAGCCCAAGCTGGAGAGCAAGTTCAAGATCAACAAGCTGCGCAAGCTGCTGGTTGAACTGTCCGAAGACTACGAGCGCATCTACATCGACACCCCGCCGTCGCTGAACTTCTACACCTTCAGCGCGCTGGTGGCCGCCGACCGCCTGCTGATTCCGTTCGATTGCGACAGCTTTTCGCGCCAGGCGCTGTACAGCGTGATCGAGCAGGTGGAAGAACTGCGCCAGGACCACAACGAGTCGCTGCAGGTGGAAGGCGTGGTGGCCAACCAGTTCGTCGCGCGCACCGCGCTGCACCAGAGCCTGGTGGACGAACTGCTGGCCGAGGGGCTGCCGGTGCTGCCGGTGTACCTGAGCAGCTCGGTGAAGATGCGCGAATCCCACGAGCTGTCGGTGCCGCTGGTGCACATGGCACCGCGGCACAAGCTGTCGCGCGAATTCGTCGACCTGCTGGGGGCGCTGGAGCGGGCTGCCTGAGGGCTGCCCGCCGGTTGCGCCCTGGCGTCAGATCGACGCCTGGCGCATGCGATCGGACAACGCCTGCGCCGTTTCCTTGCGCTCGGAGTAGCGGTCCACCAGGTGCGCCTGGCTGTCGCGCAGCAGCAGGGTGAACTTGACCAGCTCTTCCATCACATCCACCACCCGGTCGTAATACGGCGAGGGCTTCATGCGGCCCTGCTCGTCGAACTCCATGTACGCCTTGGGCACGGACGACTGGTTGGGGATGGTGAACATGCGCATCCAGCGCCCCAGCACGCGCAGCTGATTGACCACGTTGAACGACTGCGAGCCGCCACACACCTGCATCACGGCCAGGGTCTTGCCCTGGGTGGGGCGAATGGCGCCGAGGGCCAGCGGCACCCAGTCGATCTGCGCCTTGAACACCGCCGACATCGCGCCGTGCCGTTCAGGCGAACACCACACCTGGCCTTCGGACCACAGCACCAGCTCGCGCAGTTCCTGAACCTTGGGGTGCTCCACCGGTACGTCGTCTGGCAGTGGCAAGCCGCTGGGGTCGAAGATGCGCGTCTGGGCGCCAAAATGCTGGAGCAGGCGCGCGGCCTCCTCGGTCAGCAACCGGCTGAAGGAACGCTCGCGGGTGGAGCCGTACAGCAACAGGATGCGCGGCTTTCGCTCGCCGGCCTGCAGGGCGGTAGGCAGGCCTTCGAACAGGCTCGGGTCGAGGTTGGGCAGGTCGTGGTGCATGGGGCCTCCGGGTCAGAGCGTGGCAATGCGGTCGAGTTCACGCTTGAGCGCGTGGGCATCGAGCTGGCTGAATGACAGCGCGAAAAACGCCCGGCAGCGACGCTCGATACGCGCCAGCGCATGGTGAAAGTTCGCCTCCACCTCGTCGTCGGTGCCGGGTTGTTCGGAAGGGTCGGCCAGGCCCCAGTGGGCCTTGAGCGCCGGGCCGAAAAACGCCGGGCACGCCTCGCCTGCGGCCTTGTCGCACACGGTGATGACGATATCCGGCGGGTTGGCCGCGAAGGCCTCGTTGCCCTTGCTGCTCAGGCCCGCTGTACTGATGCCGGCCTGCTGCAGGGTCAGCAGGCTGCGCGGCAACACCTGCCCCCTGGGGAAGCTGCCAGCGCTCAACGCCTCGAAGCCCGCCGGGGCGAGGTGATTGAACATCGCTTCGCAGAGGATGCTGCGACAGCTGTTGGCCGTGCACATGAACAGAACTCGCATGGTGGTGTACTCCCTTTGGCAGGCAGAATGGTCAAAGGCTCAGGCGCAGGGCCAGGGCCGAAAGCGTGATCAACAGCACCGGCACGGTCAGCAGCAGGCCGACCTTGAAGTAGTAGCCCCAGGTGATGCGCGTACCCTTGCGCGCCAGCACATGCAGCCAGAGCAATGTGGCCAGGCTGCCGATGGGAGTGATCTTGGGGCCCAGGTCGCAGCCGATGACGTTGGCGTAGACCATCGCCTCGCGCACCACACCCTGTGCTTCGCTGGCGTGGATCGAAAGCGCGCCGATCAGCACGCTGGGCAGGTTGTTCATCACCGAGGACAGCACTGCGGCAAGCAGCCCGGTGCCCAGCGACGCGCCCCACACGCCATAGGCGGCAAGACGGTCCAGCAACTGGGTGAGCAGGTCGGTAAGGCCGGCGTTTTTCAGGCCGTACACCACCAGGTACATGCCCAGCGAGAACACCACGATCTGCCAGGGCGCCTCGCGCAGCACGCGCCGGGTAGAGATCACATGCCCGCGCGCAGCGACAATGAACAGCACCACTGCACAGGCCGCCGCCACGGCGCTGATCGGGATGCCCAGCGGCTCGAGCAGGAACAGGCCCACCAGCAGCGCCACCAGCACGCCCCCGCCCACGCGGAAGGTGGCGCGGTCGCGAATCGCCAGCACCGGCGCCTTCAGTGCCTGTACTTCGTACACCACCGGTATGTCGCGGCGAAAGTACAGGAACAGCACCAGCAAGGTGGCCGCCACACTCACCAGGTTCACCGGCACCATCACCGCCGCGTATTCGCCAAAGCCCAGGCCGAAGTAATCGGCCGAGACGATGTTCACCAGGTTGGAGACCACCAGCGGCAGGCTGGCGGTGTCGGCAATGAAGCCTGCGGCCATGACGAACGCCAGGGTCGCAGCCGGGGAGAAACGCAGCGCCAGCAGCATCGACATGACGATAGGGGTAAGGATCAGCGCCGCGCCATCGTTGGCGAACAGCGCCGAGACCGCAGCGCCCAGCAGTACGATGAAGGCAAACAGCCGGCGCCCGTTGCCGCGCGCCCAGCGGGCCACGTGCAGGGCTGCCCATTCGAAGAAGCCGGCCTCGTCGAGCAGCAGGCTGATGACGATGATCGCGATGAAGGTGGCGGTGGCGTTCCACACAATCGCCCACACCGTGGGGATGTCGTGCAACGACACCGCGCCCAGCGCCAGGGCCAGCAGTGCGCCGAGGCTGGCGCTCCAGCCGACGCCCAGGCCGCGGGGTTGCCAGATGACCAGGGTCAGGGTGAGCAGGAAAACAGCGATGGCAGTCAGCATCGGGGCGCTCCTGGCTCAGCAGCAGGCAGCAGCACGAACGGGGCGACCGTCCATGTTGTGCAAGCGTGTGGTGTTGTCCTTGAGCCAGTCGGCATTGGCGCGCAGCGTCACCTGCAGCAGGTCGTGCACCCAGCCGGGCAGTTGCGGGTTGAGACGGTAATACACCCACTGCCCCTGGCGACGGTCGAGCAGCAGGCCGCTGGTACGCAGCTGCGCCAGGTGACGGCTGATCTTGGGCTGGCTGTCGCCCAGGGCGCACATCAGCTCGCAGACGCACAGCTCGCCCTGCTCTGCGATCAGCAGTGCAGCGCGAGCGCGGGTTTCGTCGGCCAGGCTCTTGAACAGCTCGGGTGGGGTAATCATTGTGGGCGGCCCTTACATATGGATAACCGAATATACGGATATCCATATGTTATCTGCAACCGGATTTTTCAGCGCCTGCCATCAACCTCCCCAGCGCGTCACCCGCCGTTGGGGGCCGGTTTTTCGCGCAAGGCCGTGTGGTAGATCTGCGCCGAACCGAGCACGGGCTGGGTGGCACCATGGCGGGCGATCGACAGCATTGCCTGGCCGATGACCTCGGTGCTCAGCACCTTTTCGGGCAACAGCGCACGCGCCAGGCTCAGCAGCGGGCCGGTGAACCGGTAGAACACGCGGTACGCGCGGGTTCTGGAGGTGGCACCGTGCAACGGTTGAATCACCGCCGGGCGCAGGATGTGCACGCGCCTGAACGGCAGGCGCAGCAGGCTGTTCTCCGTCATGCCGCGCACCCGCGCCCACATCGTCGAGCTGGTTTCGCTGCTGTCGGCGCCCGCCCCGGAGACGTAGATGAAGGTGGCATGCGGGTTGAGCTCGCACACGCGCTGGGCCACCGCCAGGGTCAGGCGGTAGGTCATGTGGGTGTACCGCGCCTGGGTCATGCCCGCCGCCGAAACGCCCAGGCAGAAGAAACACGCATCCACATCGCGCAGGTCGTCGTCGAGCAGCGTGGACGGGTTATCGGCGAAGGCCGGCCTGACCACCTGCCGGAGCTTGGGGTGCTGGGCGTTCAGGCGTGAGCGCCCGATCAAGCGAACGGACTCCACATCCTGCGCCGCCAGGCATTCGCGCAGCACCCCGCTGCCGATCATGCCGGATGCACCAAAGATCACTATGTTCATGGCGTAGGCTGGCCTCGCTCAGTCTGAAGGGTGCGCCGGCTTCATGCCGACGGCCATTGCGGCGGTGCCGTGCCGAAATCGGCCGCGAGGCTGACCGGCTTCCAGCGCTGCATCGCTTCGCTGCGGGCGGCCTCTTCCACCTCGACCACATACAAGGCGTCCGACCCCAACAGTAGACGCGACGGCAGCCCTTCACGAGCGGCCAGCGCCACGATCAGCTGTGCAATGCGCTCGGGGTCGCCCACTTCGTTGCCCACGTAGGACTCGATCAAGGCCTTGAACGCGGCCATCGACGCCATGTAGTCCGGGGCCAGCCCGGTGAGCGTGCTGCGGGCCTGGTGGCCCCAGTCGGTACGCATGCCGCCGGGCTCCAGGGTGCACACCTGGATGCCGAACGGCGCGACCTCCTTGCCGACCACGTCGCTGAACCCGCCCACGGCCCATTTGGCCGCCTGATAGGCCGACAGACCCGGGCTTGCGATGCGACCGCCGGCCGATGACACCTGAAAGATATGGCCGCGGCCCTGGGAACGCATCACCGGAATGGCCGCACGGGTGAGGTTGACCACGCCGAACAGATTGGTCTCGACCTCGGCGCGAAAATCATCGGTGGGGATATGCTCGAACGGCTGGATATGGCCGAAGCCCGCGTTGTTGACCAGCACATCCAGCCGGCCAAAACGGCGCACGGCCTCGGCCACGGCGTGCCTGGCCTGCTGTTCGTCGGTCACGTCCAGTTCGAACGTGGCCAGGTTGGCGCCGTACTGCGCCTGCAGCTCGACGAAGCGTGTGATGTCGCGTGCAGTGGCCAGCACCTTGGCGCCGCTGTGCAGCGCCGCCTCCAGAATGGCGCGCCCCAGGCCTCGGGACGCACCGGTAATCAACCAGACTTCAGACATGATCATTCAACCTTTTCAAAGCGCCGACGCGGCGCATGGGCAACGTAAAAGAGGGGCTGCTCACTCGGGCCGAAAGCCGGCCTTGCCTTCCAGCATCACCGACTCGGCAAGCGCCTTCTGTGCCTGAATGTCCGCCAGGCTGCGGGCATAGCCTGCCTCCAGCGCCGCATAGGCATCCCCGCCGAGCACGGTGCGCAGCGGCGGCTTGTGCAGCTGGCTGAGGGTGTAGATGGCGTCGGCCATTTTCAGTGGGTCGCCCGAGGCGGTGTCTTCGCCATGCTGTTCGATCCACCCGCGCAGGTTGCCGACCGCACTGCCCTTGTAGGCGTCGAGCTGCTCGGTCCAGCGGATGTTGGCCACGAAGCCGGTCTTGATCGAACCTGGCTCGATGATCAGGGTGTTGATGCCGAACTCGGCCAGCTCCTGCGCGACCGCTTCGGCGAAGCCTTCCAGCCCGTACTTGGCCGCGTGGTACAGCGAGCCGCCCGGGTAGGCGGTACGGCCGCCGACGCTGCTGACATGGATGAAGGTACCGCGCTGCTGTGCGCGCATCGCCGCCATGAAGGCGCGGGTGACCTGTATCGGCGCCATCAGGTTGAGCGCGATCTGCTGCTCGACTTCGGCGTCGGTCATCTCTTCCATCGCACCGATCACCGCCCCGCCCGCGTTGTTGACCACCACCTCCACATCGGGATGGCGGGCAGCAACGGCGCGTACCTGTTCGCGGTCGGTCACGTCGAGCGCTTCCACATGAAGGCGCTTTGGATACGCCTGTTGCAACGCCTGCATCGCCTCGACCCGACGCACTGCGGCGACCACGGTATGCCCCTGGGCCAGCGCCTTTTCGGTAAGGGCCAGGCCCAGGCCACCCGAAGCACCGGTAATGAACCACTTTTGAACAGCCATGAAGATACTCCTGTTACAAATTGTGAGTGATTAATCACTCAGTTAAAAGGCAAGGCTTTTACTCCGTAATGGCGCGCCACAGCATATGGAAGCCCAGCTGGCGGTGGCTGTCGGCCTCCTCCGGGGACTTCTCGATGTGTTCGATGGTGGTGGTGGCGATACTCTCGATCACGGAAGAAATGAAGCTGATCGGGGCATCGATCAGCACGCCGTCCTCTACCCCGCCCTCCATCGTCCTGGACACGGCCTGGAACGGCTGCGCGCCCAGTGCGCGGGTGTCTGCGGTTACCTGCCCCGACGCCGACAGCCGTGCCAGCACCACGCGCTCCAGGGCATTGTTCAGGCCCCAGCTGACATAGCGATTGAAGATGTACTCCATGCGCTGGCGGTAGTCAGCCTGGGCGGGGAAGTCCGACATCATGGCCGTCACCAGGCTTTGCTTGAGGTGCAGGTAGAGCTCCTGGAACAGCACCTCCTTGCTGCTGAAGTAGGTGAACAAGGTGCCGTCGGCAACCCCGGCGCGCCGCGCAATGCTCGACGTGCTGGCCATCACGCCCAGCTCGGCGACCGCCTGCATTGCAGACAACAGCAAGGCTTCACGTTTTTCGGGGCTGAGGGGACGTGCCATGGAGGGAGGTTCGCTTAAGAAGACTGAGTAATCAGTCAACTATATTCCTGACCCTTGGCCAAATGCAAGGGGTGGATGGCGCGACGGTGCCGAACGGCAAGCCCCCGGCATCGCGCCGGGGGTTGATAGCCGTTATCCGGCGCTACTCGAACAGGTTCACGATGGCATCCGACAACGTACTCCGCTGCCGCGACCACGAGCTTGTGAAGTGATAGATATCGTTGGCCTGAACGTAGTGCTTCACGAACTGGAAGTGATAGTCGGCGGCAATCTGGAACAGGTACAGATCGCTTTGGATATTCACGTAGTTGGTGCCGAAGCGATGGATCTCGGTACTGATCTGGACCATGCCCTCCAGAACCGCATGGGTATCGGGCTCCAGGTCCACATTGATTTCCGAACTTGGCTTTTCGGTAAGAATGCCCTTCCAGGCAAGCTCCGAACTCTTTCTTCCCGAGGTGCCCTTGGTAAGGTCGCAGGGGGCCTCGATGGCCTGGCGGGCTTTGCTCATTTCGCCTTTGATGCGGTCATCCAACTGCAACTTCCTGCCTGTTTTTACCTGGCAAAACAAACTGGTCAACTCGAGCCAGGCGGATTCATATTCCTTGGGGTTATCGCGCTCGACCATCTGCTTGGGGTTGGACCAGCAAGGCTTGTACCTGAACTTGGCGAAACTGTAGTCGGGGAAGTGCCCGAGCCAGCCGTGGCCCAGATAACTGGTACCGCTGGGGGCCGCTTCGAAGTTGGGGTTCGCGAACGGCACGCCCTTGGTGTCGGATGACTTCAGGACTTTCCTGTTCCAGTTTTTCGACGAGCCGTCCATGTAATAGATGGCCTGTGGGCCGTAGCCCATCTTGGACCATTCCCAGGAGTCCGGGTCGTAGTCCGCATCCCAGTAGGTGTTCATCACGTTGTCGAGGCCGCAGTGGTCCTGGTGGGCCCAGGTGTCGGCGATCACATGCGCCCTGACCCCCAGCAGGATCAGCCTGAACCTGCGCAGCACGTCTGCACGATTGTCCTTCAGCACCTCTGCCCCGCCGATGGCCAGGCTGATGATCTTCTCCAGCCGGTCGTCATCGGTAGCGCAGAGCACGGCATCTTGAACAAGCCTGCGCGAGAGTGCGCTTTGCGGCCGGTTGAGCATCTTGCCGTATTGCAGATCCTTCACCTTGCTGGCGTTGTACTTTCTCAGTATCTGCTCGCCGCCAAAGGTGTCGCGCTTGATGAACTTGGGCAGGTAGTTGGCCACTTCAGCGCCATGGGTTTCTTCTCGGCTGGGCGTGCCGGCCGGGTCGTTGTAGTTGCCGGGGATGAAGTGGTACGAGCACCACAGGCCATCTTCAGGCTCCCCCATCGTGCCCAGCAGCCCGCCCTGGTAGGTGTAGCGCGGGTTGTCCATCTTGGCCACGACGTTGTACTTGGCAGATTTTTGGGTGTCGCTGACCAGGCTCCAGTAAGAGGCATAGGTGCTCTCGCTGAAGAAGTCGATGAAGTTGGCTGCCTTGGCAATAAGGGTTGCATCGTCCTTGTTGAAGCCGCCGCACAGTGCTGAGTGGTAAGTACCGTAGAAGTGAAAATCCTGATCCATGCCGCTTTCCCCTAAACAGTTTTTGTTTAACAAAAAAAGACCGCAAGGGTTTATAGGCAGGGATACGGGTAGTGTCAAATAGCCATCAGCAAGTGATAATTGTTATTTATATTAATTGCCATTGAATTGCAGGAAGAGACTTAAGTGTGCTTTTGGGAATTGATTAAAGTTTCGTTTAATAGGACTTTGATAAGCCGCGCCTAATCTGTGGCGCGGCATATCCAACGGTTTTCAACTCAACTTTTCTCAGCCGCCCTCACCCGACACTGGATCTTCAAGTTCAAGCAACTTGCCACACTGCTCACTGGCAAGCCGGCTGATGATCCGGATGGCCTGATGAATACCTGCTGTGTTGCGGAAGCTCAGTTGCGGGTTGTGTTCACACTCCAGTACTTCGTCATGTTGAACGAGCGCTTCACCGAGCAATTCGAGGGTCCAGGCGTAGCGCTGGAGGATAGACAGGCGCTCAAGGTCAATCATGAGGATTTCCGCCCTGTGACTTGTAGCTGGCCTGCGTGAAGATGGAGTAGAAATGGTGCGTGGAATACGCCGCCGGCGTACCGAGGCGGAGAGCGGATGCGAGGATCCTGCTCAGAATGCGGATAGGCATGCATGAGACTCCAAGTTTGATTTTGGAGCTACCACGATCCTTCCTACGGGATTGGGTGGCAGCTGTGCATGGGGTAGGAATACCGGGAAACTTGGAACCCGGCCAGGCCGAAGCCTGCCCACGCACAGCCGCCATAACACATCGCAGCGAGCGAAAAAAACGCCAGCCGTTGTGATGGGGGCGCCTAGTGCATGCGCCAAGTTTACCAGCAGGTTCCTACACCTGATCGCAGATTTTTCTGCGACTGGAGGAATTTATGCCTCGTGGGATCGATTCGCAAGCGCTGAGGCGGGCGGAAATTTCCTAGATTTTTGAAGGAAACAGGATCAAAAGGATGGCCCTACTACTCGGGAGAGCCGGCATTTTCATGTGATCTGGGCCCTCTTGCGCCATTGCCTGATATATTGATAGAACCGGCAATCGCGGCGCCTCACATAGGAGTTAGGGATGGATGTAGCTGAGTGGGTATCGATTTTCATGGCCGTAATTGCTGTTGCGACTACGATGGTCACATATGCTGTTTTCCGGTCGGCCACTGATCCGATTGTGATCGTCTACGCTCAGCCCGATTTGCAGAGACCATCAATCATTAACCTTTTTATTGAAAACATCGGACGAGGCGCGGCTCATACGATTACTTTTCGTACGAGTCGGCCACTGCCCCATCAAGCCTTCGGGGTTCAGCCACCGGAGGAAATGCCAGAGGCAATGATTTCCGGCGCCATCGTCGACGGGGTGCCATTTCTTGCGCCTGGGCAGCGAATTTCCATCACTTGGGGTCAATACGGAGGTTTAACGAAATACATTGCCGATGAAGCTATTCGTGTCGACGCTTTCTGCTACCGGGGCCGACGCAAAGGGTTATTTGCGAGAAAACTTCAAGCAGCGTCGAATTTGGACGTAAGGATGTTTGGGGATTCTGAGTCTGCAGAGCATGGTTTCGGGCCGGATCTGGTGAAGCAATTAAAAACTCTTAATAGCACAATGAGTTCAATTGACAGGCGTTTGCGAGAGCGCATGAGCATCTGAATGATCTCTCCCTCTGTCGACAGTCGCATCAAAACATCTTTAAGATACCATGTGAAACGTGCTTATCCATGCGTCTAATTTTCAAGTGCTACCGCATAAGTAGGTGTCTGAATTGATCGTAAAAAGTGATTTTTGGGGTAGCGCACATGAACACTTGAGGTTTGAATTATCCAACTAAAGGCAGTGTTAACCCAGTGCAAACATCAGATAACCATTCCTTAACGCCCTCTATTTTCGGTTAGTTTTTTCAAGATCAAGCGCGTCACGAGTGATCTGAGCAAGGCCTCGAATTAGAGGTACTATTCCTTAAACTGAAACGAGAGAGCGGCATTGATAGATAGATCGAGCGGATGACCGCAAAAACCAAATAACGCAATTAAAAACAACCTAGCATATTGTGTTTATTTGACTTTTTGAGCATCGGAAAGCTACTGCAAGTTCAGTATACCGCCCATTAATAATCACACTCAACGAACTGAAAATGCAGAAAAATACCAGAACAAATTAAATTGCGATAGTTCATACACCCGATACACAGAAAATTATAAAATTGCCAACACTGGGCCGAGGGAAATAATGAAATTTACTTGGGATGATATTTTATCAACAAATGAAGAACTGGACAGCATCAGTTTATTTGAACATATGTTTTCCGCCGCCAGCCTACAAACGGTATTTAATGAGCGCTTTATAAACAATTCTGCAAAAGGCATTGACCGGCTCAATGGCTTTCAATTTGCCAGTCGCTCAACTGCTGAATTGACAGTAGCTTCAAATAAGTGCCTAGATGGTTCCTTTCGCTTCGCACCATTTCTTGAAAAACTGAAATTAAAAGGCCGCGGAAAACCTCCAAGGATTATCGGAGTGCCAATTGTCAGGGACAGAGTTATACTTCATCAACTACAAAAATATCTCGCAGCTATTTTCCCAGAGCGTGTGCCGAAAAATATCGCGAGCACATATGTCCGACAAATCTCAGAAGACATGAAAACACTGGACCCATTATTGACCTGGGTCTGTAGCACAGATATAAAAACTTTCTACGACTCCATACAACCCGGAAGGCTCAACAAAGAAATCTCTAAAAAAGTAAAGTGCGAAAAAGCACTGAAGCTAATTTCGCACGCACTAAAAACCCCAACAATACCGAAAAATACAAAAAAAACACAGCGATCTAAATTCCAACACACTGAAGGTGTCCCTCAGGGGCTTGCCATATCCAACATTCTTGCATCCATATACATGCAAGTTATTGATGACGCTTTTAAAAATACTCCTAAAATAACATACTTCAGATATGTAGACGACGTACTAATATACGGCCCTGAAGAATTAATCAAAAAATCATACAAATCCCTTAAAGAACGCCTGAGCAGAAGAGGACTTTCGCTGCATAACCTTACATCAGGTAAGACACAAATAGCTCCCATCTCATCTACGTTCGGCTATCTTGGGTACACTTTTTCTTGGCCAGAAATAACAGTTAGAGACGCAACCATTGAACGCTTCTTGCAGTCTATCGCTGAAAAACTAACCGAATACAAACATAATAAGACAAAGCGATTGGAGCGACAAAAATATCTGACGAAGGACCGCTTGGTCGAAATTTTCTTCATGGAGCTTAACGAGAAAATCACCGGTGCAATTAGCGGAAATAAACGGTATGGCTGGGTTGCATACTTTAATCAGATAACGGATACATCTCTCCTATACAGAATGGACCAAGCTATTCTCGGAATGCTCAAACGCATGCAAGAGATAAATGCACAAGCACCTAACGCCATCAAGAAGTTAAGTAGGGCGTACTACGAAATGAAATTCAATCCCAAAGGTGGATACGTCAGAAACTATGATGACATCACCACATCTGCTCAAAAAGTCAGTTTTCTGGCAAGCAGAGGTCGAATAGATCCAGAAATCCCACTTACAGATAAACAGATTGATGAAATATATGACGATTATCTTAAAGCTGTCCTTGCAGCAATGCATTCAGATGAAGGTGAAATTTATTCCTAACCCATGTATATTAGCGTCCGTGAGTGGCGCCTACTGCGCAAGCAGTACCTCTTACCATTCATTGGCAAGAGCGGAAGTGCCCAAAACCTAGCGTAAGCAGGGCCAGACACCTAGTGTTAAACCTTCTCGAGGGCTATTAGATAGCTGCTCGGGAAGAGGATCTGACTGATCTCTCAGGCGCCACGCACACATCATTTGGAAAAAGTCAATGCTAGAATATCTGAAAAAATTGCAGACCACCGTCTGGAGAACGTCCGGAGCTAGATACAACGCTTCTCGTCGACTCAAGAGACGGGAATTATTCTCCACAATTAGTCTAGCTCTCTTCTCTGCAATAAGCATAATTATTGCTGTTGTGCAAAGAATATACTCAACCTCAATCTTGTGCGTTCCCGGCTTAGACAACTTGCTCACAGCAATATCTATATGCATGGGTCTATTTATATTAGTTTTTACCCTAATGGAGTGGGGCTCGGCAAATGGAGTGAAGGCATACATGCTTCACGTAAATGCGGAAGCTCTAAACGCCCTTCAAAGCAAAATTGGGCATATAGTTGAAAAAAACAACAACCCCGCAAGTACAACTATTAGCCAAGACGATGCAAACTCATTAAGGTTAGAGTACGAAAAAATAAAAGGTCAGTGCACTGAGAATCACACACCAACCGACGATAGATTTTTTTTAGCCACCAAGCGTCATTCGCCGGAATTTGAGTACCTAAAATTAACAAAAGCGGGAACTTGCTTTACTTGGCTAATTTGGAATGCTTCAAGTGTTTGGTACTACGCAGGGTTGTGGGCTATCACCCTTTATGTTATGTGGCACACTCTCTCCAAAATCATCCCCGCATAGATATCTACGTCAGTCAGAACATCGCACCCGGATCCAATTCACTAGCAAATTCTTCACTAGCTTTATTCCCCTAAAATCTTTTAGTGGACTGGATTTCTTTAAGTATCACTTGCAAAATTTCAGTTACCAATGCTAGACAAGTGAGCGGTATTTTTTGCCTCTAATTAGACCTGTAGGGCCGAAAAATATCTTGCGACCTGAGAATTGCGAGCTAAATCCCTATCAGCTACTACAGCCCCAAGCGGTATAAGATTATACTTCATTACGAAACTTATAAGCCTGGAATTTGTTCGTCTCCCAGCCCACATATTGCTTACCCGCATATAGCTTCGATTCAATAGTTGTCAACTTTTGAACACCTACCCCACTGTTCTTGAAGGCGTTCAGTGGACAGCGATACAGCTGGTTGATCGCTCGTCTCATATTCAGGAATTGCTTTGTCGATACTGTCATCAATGAGCTTGATTTCTTGTCCCTGGTCCACAACAATCAGGTCTTGACGAATGCGCCCGGGCCGTCTCGACCACCAGGTTTGGTGTATTTCAACCGCCGAGTTTCACCTCTGATGGCTTTACTAGCAGATAGATGCCTTTGCCATCGACTAACTTGTAGTCCTTGTCACGTAGCTTGCCCAAGTCGCATTTAGGCTCGGCCAGTGCCTCCACTGTATGCACCATAGGTATACGATCCCTTGTCGAACCGAGGTATATCTAGGTATATCCCAATATCGCGTAGATGTATAAAGGGCATATTAGACAACCAGAAACAAAAAAGCCCGCACTAAGCGGGCTTTATTGTGCGCTTCCTAGACAGTAATAGTCTTCTGGAAACTGTTCTCTGGTGCCGGAGACAGGAATCGAACCTGCGACCTTCGCGTTACGAGTGCGCTGCTCTACCGACTGAGCTACACCGGCGTGGCGACAACGCTACCATTGCCGCCACGCTTTCGCAAATCACTGTTTATCAACAGCTATTGCCCACCACTCGCCTGCACCGCGGTGCACCCGGCCGGGGCCAGGTCGGCCTCGATATCGGTGCTGCACGCCCAGCCCGTGGCCGAACGGGTCCAGGTCAGGTGCTTGCCCGCTACCGGCGCCGGCGCATCCACCAGCACGCATGCAAGGGTGCCCACACCGGTCGCCGCCACGCCCTGCGCACTCAAGGTGCAGTTGGCCGTGGTCGGCTGGCCGCCAAGGGCGGCGACATCGGCCACGTCCTTGCCCTGGTTGATCTGCACTTCGAAGGCGGTCTTCAATGCCGACACCTCGGCCAGCGCCGCCGTGGCCTTGGCCCGCGCCTGGTGGTTGGTGTACATGGGCATGGCAATGGTCGCCAGAATGCCGATGATCGCCACCACGATCATCAACTCGATCAATGTAATACCGCGCTGTCCCTTCATGGGCACTCCCCTCGCAAAAACTCACAAATCCCGCCACGGGCACCGCCGCAGACCAGCGCGCCAGTAGGCCCGAACAGACACCTTTTGTCACCCTGCGGGTGCTTAACCCAGCACCGCGCTCGACTACTCTAGTGGCCACCGGGCGGGATTGCCCGGGCCTATCACCCTGAAGCTGTTACAGGGTTTGTGACTGTCCACCGCTGCAGGGAGGTAGCGATGAACCACAAGACAAAAACCTATGCCTGGCAAGGCATCGACCGCTCCGGCACCCACGTGAGCGGGCACAGCAGCGGGCAGAACAGTGCGCTGGTGAAGGCGCTGCTGCGCGGTCGCGGCATACGCCCTACCCAGGTGAGCCCGGCACGCCGATTTACCCTGCAACTGCCCGCTTCGCTCGGCGCCCAGGACATCACCCGCTTCAGCCGCCAGCTGGCAACGTTGTTCAAGGCCGGCGTGCCGCTGCTGCAAGGGCTGGGCATGATCGCCGAAGGCATCAACAACCCACCGCTGCGCCGCCTGCTGGGCACCCTCAAAAACGATATCGCCGCCGGCTGCGGCCTGGCCGATGCGCTGCGTAGGCACCCGCGCCAGTTCGACAGCCTGTATTGCAACCTGGTGGCCGTGGGCGAGCAAACCGGCTGCCTGGACAGCCTGCTCGACCAGCTGGCAACGCTGCAGGAGAAACGCCAGGCGCTGCGGGCCCTGCTGAAGAAGGCCATGGTCTACCCCGCGCTGGTGCTGCTGGTGGGGTTGGGGGTGGCGGCGCTGCTGTTGCTCAAGGTGGTGCCGCAGTTTCAGGCCATGTTCGCAGGCTTCGGCGCTCCGTTGCCGGCCTTCACCCAGGGTGTCATCAACCTGGCCGACTGGCTGGGGCAGTATCTGCTGTGGGTGCTTGGGGTACTGCTGGCAACGGGATTTGCCCTGCGCCGCGCCTTCGAGCGACAGCAGGCGGTGCGTTTGTGGATGTTGCGCCAGGGGCTGCGCATGCCGGTTCTGGGGCCGGTGATGCAGCATGCGGCGCTGGCTCGTTTTGCACGCACCCTGGCCACGTCGTTCAGTGCCGGCGTACCGCTCACCGAAGCCCTGGGGCCGGTGGCCGCCGCGTGCGGCAATACGCTGTACGAGCAGGCCGTGCTGCGCCTGCGCCAGGCCATCGGCAACGGCCTGTCGATGAGCGCGGCGATGCGCAACGAGCCGCTGTTCCCGTGCCTGGCGGTACAGATGTGCGCCATTGGCGAGACATCCGGCACGCTCGACGATATGCTCGACCGGATCGCCAGCCACCACGAAACGGCCGTCGACGAATGGCTCGACAACCTGGCCAGCCTGCTGGAGCCGATGATCGTGCTGATTCTCGGGCTGGTGGTGGGTAGCCTGGTGGTCGCCATGTACCTGCCGATCTTCCAGCTGGGCGATGTGATCTGACTATGGACCTGTTCGAAACCCTGGCCCGCCAGCCGCTGGCCTACCAATGCGTCGCCTTGTTGCTTGGCCTGATTGTGGGCAGCTTCATCAATGTGCTGGTGCATCGCCTGCCGATGATGCTGGAGCGCCAATGGCGCTGCGAGGCCCGTGAAGTACTGGAGCTGCCCAGCCCGGCCGAGCCACGTTTCGACCTGATGCTGCCCCACTCCCACTGCCCGCACTGCCAGCACCGCATCCGCGCGTGGGAGAACATCCCGGTGCTGAGTTACCTGTGCCTGCGCGGGCGCTGTTCGGCCTGCAAGGCATCGATCAGCCCGCGCTACCCACTGGTGGAGCTGGCCTGCGCAGGGCTTGGCCTGTTCGCGGCCTGGCATTTCGGCTTCAGCGCCAGCGCGGCGGCGTTCATGCTGTTGAGCTGGGGCCTGCTGGCAATGAGCCTGATCGATATCGAGCATCAGTTGCTGCCCGATGTGCTGGTGCTGCCGCTGCTGTGGCTGGGGCTGATACTCAATGCCTTCGAGGTGTTCGTGCCGCTGGACCAGGCGCTGTGGGGCGCCGTGGCCGGCTACCTGAGCCTGTGGACGGTGTACTGGCTGTTCAAGCTGGTCACCGGCAAGGAGGGCATGGGCTATGGCGATTTCAAGCTGCTGGCCATGCTCGGCGCCTGGGGCGGCTGGCAGATCCTGCCGCTGACGCTGCTGCTGGCCTCGCTGGTGGGCGCGCTGCTGGGCCTGGTACTGCTGCGCCTGCGCAACCAGCAGGCTAGCACGCCGATTCCGTTTGGGCCCTATCTGGCCATTGCGGGCTGGATCGCGCTGCTCTGGGGTGGTCAAATGACCACTTCCTATCTGCAATTTGCCGGACTGCAATGACCACACCCGCCTTCACACCCTGGATTCTCGGCCTCACCGGTGGCATCGGCAGTGGCAAGAGCGCCGCGGCGCAACGCTTCATCGAGCTGGGCGTGCACCTGGTGGATGCCGACCAGGCCGCACGCTGGGTGGTCGAGCCCGGGCGCCCGGCGCTGGCCAGCCTGGTGGAGCATTTCGGCCCCGGCGTGCTGCAAAGCGACGGGCAACTGGACCGCGCCGCGCTGCGCCAGCTGATCTTCAGCGACCCGGCGCAACGCCGCTGGGTGGAAGCCCTGCTGCACCCGCTGATCGGCCAGGAGATCTTCAGCTACCTGGCCAAGGCCGAGTCGCCCTATGCGGTGTTCGTTTCACCGTTGATGATCGAGTCGGGCCAGTATCAGCGCACCCAGCGCCTGCTGGTGATCGACGCGCCGCAGGCCTTGCAGATCGAGCGTACACTGCAGCGCGACCAGACCAGCCCCGAACAGGTGCAGGCCATTCTCAAGGCGCAGACCAGCCGCGAAGAGCGCCTGCGCCATGCCCACGACGTGATCGTCAACGACCGCGACCTGGCCTGGCTGCATTCGGAGGTCGACCGCCTGCATCACTTTTACCTGACTTTGCGTGGAGGCCAAGCATGAGCCAACCCCTGACCGTAGACTGCCCGACCTGTGGCGCCCCTGTTGAATGGAGTGCCACAAATACCTATCGGCCATTCTGCTCCGACCGCTGCAAGCTGATCGACCTGGGTGCATGGGCCGCTGAAGAGCACAAGATTCCGGTGGCACCGGATGCCGAAGACGAGCTGTTCTCCGGCGACTTCAACCCGCGCGAACACTAACCGCGCGGTTCGTCGTCCTTCCACGGGGCCTGCAGGTAGCGGGTCCGGTTGAAGGTTTCCAGCCACTCGGGGCAGAACACCACCAGCGCACTGATTACCATGCCGTTGATGAAGGCCTCGGGGAAGATGATCAGCCACAGGTAGCCGATGAAGTCCGACAGCCATTCGGGCATCACGAAGATACCGTCCAGCCACAGCCAGCCAAGGCTGGCCAGCAGGCACAGCAAGGTCGCCAGCGCGGCGGCGAAAAACCCCGAACAGAAGATGTACACGAACAGGTTTTTCGGCTGTGCACGCTCCACCAGTATGGCCACCCCCTCCGTCACCAGCACCGGCAGGCCAATCAGCAGCAGGCCGTTGACGCCCATCGCCGCCAGGTCCTGACGCCCCAGCGCCACCAGACCCACCTGCGCCACCAGGCCACCGACGATTGCCAGCGGCCAGTCCAGCAGCAGGGTCACCGCGGTCATGCCGATGAAGTGGTACGACACGCCGGTGTCGAAGTCGCGGCGGACCAGCCACAACGCGAACAGCGCGAAGATGGTGCCGAACAGCAGGTGCTGACGCCGCCGGTCGGTGAACAGCTCGACCCACGGCGCGCGCCACACCGCCCACAGCAGCAGCGGCACGTAGCACAGCCAGCCCAGCAGCAGGCTTTGTTCCGATAACACTTGTGCGCCAATCACGGCTGTCTGCCCCTTGTGTGCATTGCGCCCGAGGATGGCTCATTCTACACACCGTTCCATGGCCTGTTGCCGCCATCCACCGGGCCTGGAATGCAGCGTTGTCATGATTTGGGCGCTAAGCTTGTGCCCATGGATGACTCAGACTACCTGCGCCTGCTAACCATTCAGGCCGAACAAGCCAATGCGTTCCTGTCCAATGCCCGCAAATGGGAGCGCGAGCGTTGGGTATGCCAGCGCCTGCTGCAAGGTCTGAACATCCCTTACCGCAGCGAGGACTTCACCGCCGCCGGTCAAGAGCCACCCGACGTGCTGTTTCGCGATGCCGCCTTCGAGGTGTTCTTCGTGCTCGACGAAGGGCGCCGGCTCAACGACGAATGGCGCGAAGAGTTGCAGCGCAGGCGCAGCGCGTTCTCCCTCGCGCAGCTGGTAAGGCGCGAGGCCCGGCCGCGACGCATCAGTGCGCAGGAGCTGCTGCAGCGCCTGGCGCCCACCCTGCGCAAGAAGTCGCACAACTACCGCGAACGCAACCTGGACCTGGGCGAACTGGACATCATTGCCTTCGCCAGCCTCAAGCGCGAAGTGCTCGACCTCAACAGCCACTTCCCGCCGCCCACAGAATACCTGCGCCAGGGCTGGCGCTCGCTGTCGCTGGTGGGCCCGACCTTCGCCCGGGTGCTGTTCGCCCACCCCGATGCGCCGGATTTTCTGCGCGCCAACCTGGGGCGCAGCATCGTCTTCGATGTGGGGATCAGCCTGTGATCGCCGCCCCCTGCCAAAGCGGGATGGCATAAATGCGGCGCGGGTGATACAAAGCGCAATCATTCGCTGTCACGAGCGCTTCGATCCCCCAGGTAAGCCTTTGGCGACGGACTACAGTGAACACTGTAGCGTTCCCACAGTCACATGCGTCTACCTGACGAGGCCTCCATGACCAGCCGCCTGAACCCCGAAGACCAGCGACGAGTCGATGAATACCTGCGTGCCCCCCAACACCAAGTCGAGCGCAAGCCTTTCAGGCCATGGCTGCTCCTTGCTCTGGTGGTGGGCGTGACGATCAGCCTTGGCCTGTTGAGCCGCCTCCTGAGCCACCTGGTGCTATGAGCTGCCTTGCGCTCGCCCAAACCGCCCGCCCTGCGCGGCCGGCCACTCAGGACCCAACCCAGAATTCCGCAAACCTTATGAGATATCCCCATGACTCACCGTATCGTGATTGTCGGCGGCGGCGCCGGCGGCCTGGAACTGGCGACCCGCCTGGGTAAGACCCTGGGCAAGCGCGGCACCGCCGCGATTACCCTGGTCGACGCCAACCTGACCCACATCTGGAAGCCGCTGCTGCACGAAGTGGCGGCCGGTTCGCTCAATTCCTCCGAAGACGAGCTCAACTACGTGGCCCAGGCCAAGTGGAACCACTTCCAGTTCCAGCTGGGGCGCATGAGCGGCCTGGAGCGTTCGAGCAAGCAGATCCAGCTGGCCGCCACCCTCGACGAGGACGGCCGCGAGCTGCTGCCGGCGCGCACCCTGGCGTATGACACGCTGGTGATCGCGGTGGGCAGCAACACCAACGACTTCGGCACCCTGGGTGCGGCGCAGCATTGCCTGTTCCTCGACACCCGCAAGCAGGCCGAGCGCTTCCACCAGCAGTTGCTCAACCACTACCTGCGCGCCCACGCCGGCGACCTTGCCAGCGAGAAGATCAGCGTGGCGATCGTGGGTGCCGGTGCCACCGGCGTGGAGCTGGCGGCCGAGCTGCACCATGCCGCCCACGAACTGGCCGCCTATGGCCTGGACCGCATCCAGCCCAAGGACATGCAGATCACCCTGATCGAGGCCGGCCCACGGGTGTTGCCGGCGCTGCCCGAGCGCATCAGCGTGCCGGTGCACAAAACCCTGGAAAAACTCGGCGTGACGGTGCTGACCAACGCGTCGGTGAGCGAGGTCACCGCAGACTCGCTCAAGACCGCCAACGGCGAGGTGATCCACGCCAGCCTCAAGGTGTGGGCGGCCGGTATCCGCGCACCGGCGTTTCTCAAAGACATCGACGGGCTGGAAACCAACCGCATCAACCAACTGGTGGTGCGCCCTACCCTGCAGACCACCCTGGACGATGACATCTTCGCGTTCGGCGACTGCGCCGCCTGCCCGCAGCCGGGCAGCGACCGCAATGTGCCGCCGCGCGCCCAGGCCGCCCACCAGCAGGCCTCGCTGCTGGCCAAAGGGCTCAAGGCGCGCCTGGAGGGCAAGGCTTTGCCCACCTACGCGTACCGCGACTACGGCTCGCTGGTTTCGCTGTCGCGCTTCTCGGCAGTGGGCAACCTGATGGGCAACCTCACCGGCAGTGTGATGCTCGAAGGCTGGCTGGCGCGGATGTTCTATGTGTCGCTGTACCGCATGCACCAGATGGCGCTGTATGGCACCTTCCGCACGCTGATGCTGATGCTCGGCAGCCGTATCGGCCGCGGTACCGAACCCCGCCTCAAGCTGCACTGACGGCTACCCCCGTCCGCCCCGGCGCCCTGCCGGGGCCGGATGGGCGCCAGGCCACTGGCGTGCGGTTGACCCGGAGCGAGCTGCATTTCGACGAGGCGCGGATGCGCGCACTACAGCCCCCTGCAGGAGGTACTGGGCATAGGCAGTACCGCCAGCTGGCTGCACACGCGCTAAACCCCGCGCAAACGAAAAAGGGCACCTTTTGCAAGGTGCCCTTTTTCTGAAGATGGTCGGGGTAAGGGGATTCGAACTCCTGACATCCTGCTCCCAAAGCAGGCGCGCTACCGGACTGCGCTATACCCCGGTAAAAAAAAGACACCGATTAAGGTGCCTTTTTTAATGGCTGGACGCTAATGGCGTACCAACCTTTTAAGATTCAAACCCAGCGAACCGGATTCAAAAATGGTGGGTCGTGTAGGATTCGAACCTACGACCAATTGGTTAAAAGCCAACTGCTCTACCAACTGAGCTAACGACCCAAATATGGTCGGGGTAAGGGGATTCGAACTCCTGACATCCTGCTCCCAAAGCAGGCGCGCTACCGGACTGCGCTATACCCCGGTTTGAAATTTGGCTCCGCGACCAGGACTCGAACCTGGGACCCAATGATTAACAGTCATTTGCTCTACCGACTGAGCTATCGCGGAACTATCAATTTCAAGTACAACTTGCTGCAATTTCGAAAACTGTATCGCTACCGCTTCGAACTCTTCGACCTTGTGCATCGCTGCGTTCATGTCTCTGAGGCGCGCTATTCTACAATCTTCAAAACCCTTGTCAACCCTTAATTTGCATTCAACACACTGATTTGCAACTTTTTTTCAGATTCCCACTTCTGCCGGAAACCTGCGGGGTGACATACAGCGGGGCGCACTTTACAAGCACTCGAAGCAAAATGCAAAGAAAAAAGGCCTCGAAAATCGAGGCCTTAGCGTAACCCGCCGAAAACTCAGGCAAAGACGATCTCTTCGCCCTCCAGCTTGGCGGTGATGCTGCTGCCCGGCATGAACTGACCCGACAGAATCAGTTGCGCCAGCGGGTTCTCGATCCAGCGCTGGATCGCCCGTTTCAGCGGCCGTGCGCCATACACCGGGTCGTAACCGACCGCGATCAGCTTGTCGAGGGCCTCGGGGCTCAGCTCCAGGCTCAGCTCGCGTTCGGCCAGACGGCTGCGCAGACGCGACAGCTGGATCTGGGTGATACCGGCGATCTGGTCGCGACCCAGAGGCTCGAACACCACCACTTCGTCGATACGGTTGACGAACTCGGGGCGGAAATGCGAACCCACCGCGTCCATCACCGCAGCGCGCTGCGCCTCGCGATCACCCACCAGTTCCTGGATCTGTGCCGACCCCAGGTTGGAGGTCATCACGATCACCGTGTTGCGAAAGTCCACGGTACGGCCATGACTGTCGGTCAGGCGACCGTCTTCAAGCACTTGCAGCAACACGTTGAACACGTCCGGGTGGGCCTTCTCGACCTCGTCCAGCAGCACTACCGCATAGGGTTTGCGCCGCACGGCTTCGGTCAGGTAGCCGCCCTCTTCGTAGCCCACGTAGCCTGGCGGTGCACCAATCAGCCGCGCCACGGAATGCTTCTCCATGAACTCGGACATGTCGATACGCACCATGGCCTCTTCGGTGTCGAATAGGAACTCGGCCAACGCCTTACACAGCTCGGTTTTACCCACACCGGTAGGGCCCAGGAACAGGAACGAACCACTTGGCCGGTTAGGGTCGGACAGCCCGGCCCGCGAACGACGCACCGCGTTGGCCACGGCCACCACGGCCTCTTCCTGGCCGATCACGCGCTGGTGCAGCAGGCTTTCCATCTTCAGCAGCTTTTCGCGCTCGCCTTCGAGCATCTTGGATACCGGGATACCGGTCCACTTCGACACCACCTCGGCGATCTCTTCCTCGGTCACCTTGTTGCGCAGCAGCTGGTTTTCGGCCTTGCCGTGCTGGTCGACCATCTGCAGGCTGCGCTCCAGGTCCGGGATCACCCCGTACTGCAGCTCGGCCATGCGGCTCAGGTCGCCCTTGCGGCGGGCGGTTTCCAGCTCCTGACGGGACTGCTCGATCTTTTGCTGGATCTGCGCAGAGCCCTGCACTTCGGCTTTTTCCGAGGTCCAGATCTCTTCCAGGTCGGAGTACTCACGCTCCAGCCGCACGATCTCCTCGGTCAGCTTCTCGAGGCGCTTGAGGGCCGCCTCGTCGTCTTCCTTCTTCAGCGCCTGGGATTCCACCTTCAGTTGAATCAGGCGACGCTCCAGACGGTCGAGCACCTCGGGCTTGGAGTCGATCTCCATGCGAATGCGGCTGGCCGCCTCGTCGATCAGGTCAATGGCCTTGTCGGGCAACTGACGATCGGTAATGTAGCGATGGCTGAGCTTGGCCGCGGCAATGATCGCGCCGTCGGTGATCGCCACCTTGTGGTGCACCTCGTAACGCTCCTTGAGGCCACGCAGGATGGCGATGGTGTCTTCCTCGCTCGGCTCTTCTACCAATACCTTCTGGAAACGACGCTCCAGCGCCGCATCCTTCTCGATGTACTGGCGGTACTCGTTCAGCGTGGTGGCACCGACGCAGTGCAGCTCGCCGCGCGCCAGCGCAGGCTTGAGCATGTTGCCGGCATCCATCGAGCCTTCGCCTTTACCTGCACCGACCATGGTGTGCAGCTCGTCGATGAACAGGATGATCTGGCCTTCCTGCTTGGACAGCTCGTTGAGCAGGCCTTTAAGGCGCTCTTCGAACTCGCCGCGGAACTTGGCGCCGGCAATCAGCGCGCCCATGTCCAGCGACAGCAGGCGCTTGCCCTTCAGACCATCGGGCACTTCGCCATTGATGATGCGCTGGGCCAGGCCTTCGGCGATGGCAGTCTTACCCACGCCAGGCTCACCGATGAGCACCGGGTTGTTCTTGGTACGGCGTTGCAGCACCTGGATGGTGCGACGGATCTCGTCGTCACGGCCGATCACCGGGTCGAGCTTGCCGTCTTCGGCACGCTTGGTCAGGTCGACGGTGTACTTGTCCAGGGCCTGACGCGATTCCTCGGCGTTGGGGTCGTTCACCGCTTCGCCGCCGCGCAGGTTGCTGATGGCGTTTTCAAGCGCCTTCTTGCTCACGCCCTGGCCGAGCAGCAACTTGCCGAGCTTGCTGTTCTCGTCCATGGCCGCCAGCAGCACGAGCTCGCTGGAGATGAACTGGTCGCCCTTCTGCTGGGCCAGGCGGTCGGCCTGGTTGAGCAGGCGTGCCAGGTCCTGCGACATGTTGACGTCGCCGGTAGGGTTCTGGATTTTTGGCAACTGGTCGAGTTCTTTGCTCAGTTCCTTGCGCAGGCTGTTGACGTCGAAGCCCACCTGCATCAACAGGGGCTTGATCGAACCACCCTGCTGGTCGATCAGCGCCTGCAACAGGTGCGCAGGCTCGATCGCGGGGTGATCCATGCCAACCGCCAGGGACTGGGAGTCGGATAACGCCAGTTGCAGCTTGCTGGTCAAACGGTCTATTCGCATAACTTACCTTCCTTTAATGGGCAGGCCGGAGCGATGGACACACCTGATGAAGAAAAACCTGCCTGAGATACCCCTATAGATAAGGGTGATTGTGGAAGATTCAAGCGTAGCGGGCTTGATCCAGGTCAGCGAGGCGCCAGCCAGATCAGCGAAGCGAAGCGCCCGGTTACGGGGCTGCGACGGTAGGAATAGAAGCGTGGGTCGCTCACGGTGCACAGGCCGCCGCCATACACGGCAGTGATGCCACGGGCCGTCAGGCGAATGCGCGCCAGTGCATAGATGTCGGCCATGAACTTGCCGGGCTGCGCACCCGCCACGAAGGCGCTGGCACTTTCCGGATGAACGGTCATGAAGGCTTCGCGCACTTCGCCGCCCACCTCGAACGCCTGGGGCCCGATGGCCGGGCCCAACCATACCAGCACCTCGCTGGCCGGTACGCCCAGCGCATCGAGCGTGGCCTCCAGCACACCGCCCACCAGCCCGCGCCAGCCGGCATGGGCAGCGCCCACGCGGGTGCCGGCACGGTCGCAGAACAGTACCGGCAGGCAGTCGGCGGTCATGGACGTGCAGGCGATGCCGGGGGTGCTGGTGCAGCTGGCGTCGGCTTCGGCAACCCGCGCCGGGTCGGCCTCGACCACATCGATGCCGTGCACCTGCTTGAGCCAGGCGGGCTGGATGCCGAACTGCGCGGTCAGGCGCCGACGGTTTTCGGCCACTGCGGCCTGGGCGTCACCGACGTGGTCGCCCAGGTTCAACGAATCGTAGGGCGCCAGGCTCACGCCGCCGCCCCGGGTGGTGACGCACGCCTTGACCCAGGCTGGCGCAGGCCAGTCGGGGGTCAGCAGGTGGTGCGTCAGCGGGCTCATCCGACGAAGGCCTCGCGGTCCTGCTTGAGCAGCGACAGCAGCCACACGAAGTCGTCCGGCAGGGACGACTCCCAGCCCATGCGCTCACCGGTCACCGGGTGATCCAGCTCCAGGAAGCGTGCGTGCAGGGCCTGGCGCGGGAAGGTCTTGAGCGCGTCGACCATGGTCACGCTGGCCGCCGGCGGGATGCGGAAGCGCCCGCCGTACACCGGGTCGCCGACCAACGGGAAGTTGACGTGGGCCATGTGCACGCGGATCTGGTGGGTACGCCCGGTTTCCAGCTTGACCCGCACATGGGTGTGCGAGCGGAAGCGTTCGAGCACGCGGTAGTGGCTGACGGCCTGCTTGCCGCCCTCCATCACCGCCATGCGCTGGCGCTGCTGGCCGTGACGACCGATCGGGGCGTTGATCTTGCCGCCTGCGGTAACCACGCCGATCACGATGCATTCATAGATGCGGCTGACGCTGCGACTTTGCAACTGGGCTACCAGCTGGGTCTGCGCCTGAATGGTCTTGGCCACCACCATCAGACCGGTGGTGTCCTTGTCGAGGCGGTGCACGATGCCGGCGCGCGGCACGTTGATGATGTCCGGCACGTGGTGCAGCAGGGCATTGAGCAGGGTGCCGTCGGCATGACCGGCAGCCGGGTGCACCACAAGCCCGGCCGGCTTGTTGATGACCAGGATGTGCTCGTCTTCGTAGACGATGTCCAGTTCGATGTCCTGCGCCACCCACTCGCCCTGGGCTTCCTGCTCGGCGTCAAGCGCCAGCAGGGCGCCGCCATGGACGATGTCGCGCGGACGCACGACGTTGCCATCGACGGTCAGTAGGCCTTCTTTGATCCAGGCGGAAAGGCGCGAGCGCGAGTGCTCGGCAAACAGTTGGGCGGCGACTTGGTCGAGGCGTTGCCCGCCCAATTCGGACGGTACCTCTGCGCGAAGTTCAATTTTCTCGGACATGCTCGAATCAGGCGGAGGCACAGCCTTTGGTTTCAGCTGCACGCTTGTGGTTAAATACGGCGTCTTTTGCCCCGAGGGTTCCAACGGGGTGCTCATCATAACAGGACGGCCTCGCCCAAGACAGCAGCCGTCATAGGGACGCAAGCCGCCATGCAAGTGAAACACCTGCTGCTGATCGCCATCCTCGGACTCACCGCTGCTTGTTCTTCGAAGGAAGTCGTCGACGAAAACCTCAGCGAAACCGAGCTGTACCAGCAGGCGCAGGCCGACCTGGACAACCACAGCTATACCAGCGCCACCTCCAAGCTCAAGGCCTTGGAGTCGCGGTACCCGTTCGGCCGCTATGCCGACCAGGCGCAGCTGGAGCTGATCTACGCGAACTACAAGAACGCCGAGCCCGAGGCTGCCAAGTCGGCTGCCGAGCGCTTTATCCGCCTGCATCCGCAGCATCCGAACGTCGACTACGCCTATTACCTCAAGGGCCTGACCTCGTTCGACCAGGACCGCGGCCTGTTGGCGCGCTTCCTGCCGCTGGACATGACCAAGCGTGACCCGGGCGCAGCGCGTGACTCGTACAACGAGTTCGCCCAGCTCACCAGCCGCTTCCCCAACAGCCGCTACGCGCCGGACGCCAAGCAGCGCATGATCTACCTGCGCAACCTGCTGGCCTCCTACGAGATCCACGTGGCCGACTACTACCTGACCCGTCAGGCGTATGTTGCCGCCGCCAACCGTGGCCGCTACGTGGTGGAAAACTTCCAGGAAACCCCATCGGTCGGTGACGGCCTGGCGGTGATGACCGAAGCCTACATGCGTCTGCACCTGGACGAACTGGCAGCCACCAGCCTGGAAACCCTGAAACTCAACTACCCCGATCACCCGAGCCTGAAAGACGGCCAGTTCGTGCCTCAGCAGGACGAGGCGGACAACCGCTCGTGGCTGTCCAAGGCCACCCTGGGCCTGATCTCCAGCGCGCCGCCGCTGCCGCCAGGCCAGACCCGCGCCAACCAGGACGTGCAGAAGCAGTACCAGGACGCCAAAGACGCGATCCCGCAGGAACTGCTGCCCAAGGACGAAAATGGCGACGTGATCGAAGAAGAAAACCACGAAGCCGAAGGCAACAACGAAGACCGTTCGTGGTTCAGCTACATGACCTTTGGCGTATTCGACTGACACGCCATACGGTGAATGAAAAAGGGAGGCCTGATGGCCTCCCTTTTTTGTTGCCAGGCCCTAAACTGGGGGCTCTTCATTCGACAAAGCTGGACACCATGGTTCGCCTAATTCTCTGGATTGCCCTGATTGCTGCTGCGTTCTGGTTGTGGCGCAAGTTCAAGGCCGGCACTGCTGCCGATACTCGCCCTACCCTCGATGACCCGCTGAAGATGGTGCGCTGTGCCCATTGCGGCGTGCACCTGCCCACCGACCGTGCCTTGCACCGGGGCCAGCTGTGGTATTGCAGCCCGGCGCATCTGGAGCAGGGGCCCAACGATACCCGCCAGGGCTGAGGGCCCCTTCGCCGGCCAGGCCGGTTTCCACATGCCTGCTGTTACAGCAGGCGCGGCCCCGGCGCGTACGGCGCCGGGTCGATGATCGGCGCACGCCCCAGCAGCAGGTCGGCGAACAACCGGCAGGACGCCGGCGCCAGCACCAGCCCGTTGCGGTAATGCCCGCAGTTCAACCACAAGCCTTCATGCCCGGGCACCTGGCCGATGTACGGCACACCTTCCGGTGAGCCTGGCCGCAACCCCGCCCAATGCCCGACCGGCGTGGCATCGGCCAGCGCCGGCAGCAATTCGATGGCCGAGGCCTTCAGGCTCGCCAGCGCCGCTTCGGTGGGCGTCTTGTCATAGCCTGCATGCTCCAGTGTGCTGCCGACCAGAATGTGCCCGTCACGCCGTGGGATCGCGTAGCGCCCCTTGGCCAGCACCATGCTCGGCAGGAAATCCTCCGCGCACTTGAACAGGATCATCTGCCCTTTCACCGGCTCCACCGGCAGTTCCAGGCCCAGCGGGCGCAGCAGGTCGCCACTCCAGGCCCCCGCCGTAAGCACCACCTGGTCGGCGCGGATCGGGCCATCGACGGTTTCAACGCCGCAAATACGCTCGCCCTCGCGGCTGAACCCGGTGATTTCACAATGCTCGCGAAGGGTCACGTTCGGCAGGGCCTGCAACACCGCCTTGAGCGACTTGACCAGGCGCGGGTTGCGCACGTTCGCCACACCCGCCATGTAGATGGCCCGCTCGAAGCCCGGCCCCAGCACGGGCACCGCCGCATAGGCGCGGGCCACATCCACTGCGCTCAACGGGCGCCCCTCGCGGGCCGCCCAGGCCAGCGCCTCGGCTTCATCGTCCAGGTCCAGCCAGTACAGGCCGGTGGTATGCACCTCGGGGTCTACACCGGTGCTGGCGAACAGACGCTCGCCCAGCTGCGGATAGAAGTCCTGCGACCAATGCGCCAGCGCAGTAACCGCCGGGCTGTAGCGCCACGGGTACAACGGCGACACGATCCCGCCCCCGGCCCAGGAAGACTCCTGCCCGAGCGCGCCCTTGTCGCACACCACCACCTGCTCGACATCGGCCGCCAGGTTGAACGCAGTCAGCAGGCCGATCACCCCACCGCCGACAATCACTACTTGCTTGGTCATCTATTGGTCCAGTACCCGTATGAAAGACGTCAGTTACCCCAGCAGCCCCCGTCCGCCTCGTTGCTGGCACCGGGGTTGCCGCGCACACCTTGCTGATCGAGCTCGAAGTCGCCACAGGCGTCGCCGGCCATCAGCCCGCCGGCATGACGCCGGGCCAGCAGGCTGAAACCCTCGGCCTCGCGGCTGGCGTGCAGGCTGTAGTGGCCTGTGCCGGGGGGCAACGGGGTGATCACGGCGTCGGTATCGGCATACTGGCCCGTGCGGGCGCGATGGCGCTCCAGGTGCTGCGCACTGTCGAACAGCAGCCCCACGACCTCGCTGCGCGCGGCTCTTTTCACCGTGTCGCGGTAGCTGGGGTAGGCAATGCCCGCCAGAATGCCGACCACGGCGACGACAATCAACAGTTCGATCAGGCTCAGGCCCTGATGAGTTCGCGGCATGTTGTGCGCCCCTAGTGGATCTGCCGCCACAAGATACGTTGCGCCGACCACTCAGCCGACACCACTGGCTGCGCCAGCACGCTCTCCAGCACCACCCGCGCCTGCTGCTGACGCCCCACGGCAGTCACCCGAAGCAGCTGCACCTCAAGGCCGTCGGGCAGCCGCGCGGGGCGCGAGCTGCGGCCCAGGTTCTGTACCAGGAAGAAACCTGGCCCTTGCGCCTGCCAGCCCAGCCCGGAGCTTGGCCCCGCCCCGCCCTGCACACCGGCGGCGCGTACCCTGGGTGCCTCCGGCGGCGGCAGGCAGTACACGCACGGGCCCGATGGCTCAAGCCCCGCCAGCACACGGGCCTCGGCGAGCCGCAACGTGGCTTCCGCCGCTTCGAACGCCTGCAATGCCATCACCAGGTTGCCGGCCATGCGTGCCTGCAAGGCGGCACTGTGCAGCACCGAAACACCCAGCAGGCCGCACAGCAGCATCAGCACCAGGCACACCAGCAGCGCCATGCCCCGTTGCAGCTTCATGGCAGGCGGTTACGTACGGCGGCGACCATCTGATAGGTTTGCGCGCGCACCCGTTCAGCGGGGTCGTCCAGGGTCAGGCGCAGGCGGATGCTGCGAATGCGCGAAGGGTCGGGCACCGCCGTCATCCAGGCCAGCTCACCGCCCTCGCCCGCCACGCCCAGGTCAACCTGCAGCCGGCTGACATGTTCGATCAGCACCGCGTGGCTGCCACCACTGGTGAGCAGCAGTTGCCCGTCCACCAGGCGGTACACCTGCTGACGAACGGGCAAGGCGAACTGGTGTGGCCCGGGCAAGCGCTCGCCTGCCTGCACCTGGGCGGTGCTCAGGCAGTCGGTGAGCAGCGTCCAGTTGGGCGGGCCACCGGCCTCCCCACCCTGCACGCCAACCAGGCTCAGGCTGCGCAGGGTGCCGTCAGGCTCGAGGCTGACACTGATCGGCAGGGCAAATGTCGCGGCAATGGCAGGGTCGGCAAAGCTGATCGCCTCGCGCCGCAGGCAGCCGAATGCACCGGCCATGCGGATGTCACGGGCCATGCGCTGCAGCGCAAAGCGCGCATCCTCCTGCAACTGCGCAAGTGCGCCCTGCGCCTGCCAACCCTGCAGCGCACCGATGAACAGACGGCTGCCGGCCAGCACCAGCAGCACACCCAGGCTCAACGCCAGCAGCGCCTCGACCAGGCCGAAACCGGTGTCGCGCCTCATGGCCCCACCTGCCCCTGCACAGCAAGGCCACCGCCCTGCCAGTGCAGGTCGAGTGCGAGCCCATTGCCCGCCTGGCGCACCTGTGCCTGCGCGGACGCGCCGGCCACCTTCACCAGCTCGCGTTGCAAGGCGCTGGCCTCCCCTGCCCTCAGCCCGCCCACAGCGCGCGCGCCTTCGAGCAGGGCCTGGGCCAGGTACAGCGCCTGGGTGGTACGCAGCGCGCCGTCGGTGCCGTGCAACGCCCGCCCTTGCAGCGCAGCCGCCGCCATTACCCCCAGTGACAGCACCAGCAGCGCCACCATCACTTCGATCAGGGTCATGCCCTGCTGCAGCCTCCTGGCCATGTTCGCCTCCTGCGAAATTTCCCCATGTGATTGCCTACCCGGCCGACTGGACGCCCAACCGAGCGGCACTGAATCTACAGAGAAGCACTTCCAGGGAGGGATGCACGATGGGGCAACAGGGCGTAACACTGATACAAATGATGTATGCGCTGGGGCTGATCGCGGCGCTGACGCAGTTAGGGCTGCCGGCCTACAGCGCCATGAGCGTGAGCCTACAGCGCGAGGCCAGCGCGCAGAACCTTGCGCAGGCCTTGCGCAGCGCCCGCAGCGAAGCCCTGCTGCGCAATCAGCGAGTCAGCCTGACGGCCCTGGAGGGCGACTGGAGCAAGGGATGGCGAATGAGCGCCGACGATGAAGGCTTGCTGCACGAGTACCGTGCCAGCGGGAAGGTTCGGGTGGTGGGCAATCAGCCGCTGGCGCGGCAGGTGCATTTCAGCGGGCTGGGGGTACCGCTGCAGGCGGGCGGTGCGTTCCAGGCCGGGACCCTGCACGTGTGCGAAAGTCCCGGAACCCGGAGCCTGCATCAGGTGGTGCTGTCACGCACCGGGCGGGTCAGCCTGCGCCACCTCGCCACCGATCAGCCGCTGTGCGCGGCCGCCGGGTCAGATCAGTGAACGCACCCGCAGCTCCTTGGGCATCGAGAACGTTACATTCTCTTCGCGACCATCGAGCTCGTCGGCACCTGTGGCGCCCCATTCCTGCAACTGCGCGATCACACCACGCACCAGCACTTCGGGGGCGGAGGCGCCGGCGGTGATGCCGATACGCTCGACACCGTCGAACCAGCTGCGCTGCATGTCTTCTGCACCGTCGATCAGGTAGGCCGGGGTGGCCATGCGCTCGGCCAGCTCACGCAGGCGGTTGGAGTTGGAGCTGTTCGGGCTGCCCACCACCAGTACCACGTCGCACTCGTCAGCCAGTTGCTTGACCGCATCCTGGCGGTTCTGGGTGGCGTAGCAGATGTCGTCCTTGCGCGGCCCGCCAATGCTGGGGAAGCGCGTGCGCAGCGCATCGATGACACGGCTGGTGTCGTCCATCGACAGGGTGGTCTGGGTCACGAAGGCCAGGCGTTCGGGGTCACGAACCTGCAGGTTGGCGACATCTTCTTCGTCTTCGACCAGGTAGATCGAACCGCCATTGCTGGCGTCGTACTGGCCCATGGTGCCTTCGACCTCGGGGTGCCCTTCGTGGCCGATCAGGATGCATTCCTTGCCATCGCGACTGTACTTGGCCACCTCGATGTGCACCTTGGTCACCAGCGGGCAGGTCGCGTCGAAGACCTTGAGGCCGCGCCCCGCCGCTTCCTGGCGCACGGCCTGGGAAACGCCGTGGGCACTGAAGATGACGATGACGTCATTGGGCACCTGGTCGAGCTCTTCGACGAAGATCGCCCCGCGCGCGCGCAGGTCTTCGACCACGAACTTGTTGTGCACCACTTCGTGACGCACATAGATCGGCGGGCCGAACACCTCGAGGGCGCGATTGACGATTTCGATCGCCCGGTCCACGCCGGCGCAGAAGCCGCGTGGGTTGGCGAGTTTGATCTGCATGGCTGACTCCTGGCTCAAAGGGCCTTGACTGCGAGGATTTCCACCTCGAAGTTCAGGGTCTTGCCGGCCAGCGGGTGGTTGAAGTCGATGGTCACTTGCGCGTCATCGAACGCCTTCACCACGCCGGGCAACTCGGCGTTGGCCGCGTCGTTGAAAATCACCAGCAGGCCTTCGGACAACTCCATGTCCTGGAACTGCGAGCGGGGAATGATCTGCACGTTCTGCGGGTTCGGCTGACCGAAGGCGTTCTCCGGTGCCACGCTGACGGTGCGCTTGTCGCCGGCCTTGAAGCCGAAGATCGCGGCTTCGAAGCCCGGCAGCAGGTTGCCGTCGCCGACCTTGAACACCGCCGGAGCTTTCTCGAAGGTGCTGTCGACAGTATCACCGTTTTCCAGGTGCAGCGCGAAGTGCAGGGTGACTTCGGTGTTCTGGCCGATACGGGTATCAGTCATGGACGGGTTCTCCGGACTTTTTGCTCTTGAACATATCCAGCGCCAGCATCACGGCGCCCACGCTGATGGCGCTGTCGGCCAGGTTGAAGGCCGGGAAGTACCAGCGGTTCTGCCAATGCACGAGGATGAAGTCGACCACATGCCCGAGCACGATGCGGTCGTACAGGTTGCCCAGCGCACCGCCCAGCACCAGGGCCAACGCAACGGCCAGCCAGGTGTCGTCGCGGCCCAGGCGCTTGAGCCACACCACCAGCACCGCACTGACCACCAGGGCGATCAGGGCGAACAGCCAGCGCTGCCAGCCGGAGCTGTCGGCCAGGAAGCTGAAGGCCGCACCGGTGTTGTAGGCCAAGGTCCAGCTGAAGTAGTCGGGGATGACCACGATCTGCTGGTACAGGCTCAGCGCACCTTCGAAGTAGTGCTTGCTGGCCTGGTCCAGGACCAGTACCAGCAGGCTCAGCCACAGCCAGGCGAGGCGCCCGAAGCGCCCCACGTTGGGGTTAGGCATAGTGACGCACCTCACCTTTGCCGCTGATGTTGTCGACACAACGACCGCAGATTTCCGGATGCTCCGGGTTCACGCCCACGTCGGCGCGGAAGTGCCAGCAACGGCCGCACTTGGCGTGACCCGACTTGACCACCTTGAGCTTGAGGCCGGCCACTTCGGTAACCACGGCATCGGCCGGGGCTTCGACGAACGGCGCCACGCTGGCTGCCGAGGTGATCAGCACGAACCGCAGTTCGTTGCCCAGCTTGTTCAGGTCGGTGCTCAGGGCCTCGTCGGCGAACAGGGTGACTTCGGCTTGCAGGTTGCCGCCGATGGCCTTGGCCGCACGCTGGTTCTCCAGCTCCTTGTTGACCGCAGCCTTGACGGCCATCACGCGGTCCCAGTAGGCGCGGTCCAGCTCGATGCCTTCCGGCAGCTCGGTCAGGCCCTGGTACCAGGTGTTGAGCATGACCGACTCGTTGCGCTCGCCCGGCAGGTACTGCCACAGCTCGTCGGCGGTGAACGCCAGGATCGGTGCGATCCAGCGCACCAGCGCTTCGCTGATGTGGTACAGCGCGGTCTGGCACGAGCGGCGCGCGACACTGTTGGCGCCGGTGGTGTACTGGCGGTCCTTGATGATGTCGAGGTAGAAGCCGCCCAGCTCCTGCACGCAGAAGTTGTGGATCTTGGAGTAGACGTTCCAGAAACGGTACTCGCCGTAGTGCTCTTCCAGCTCGCGCTGCAGCAGCAGGGTACGGTCGACCGCCCAGCGGTCCAGCGCCAGCATGTCGTCGGCCGGCAGCAGGTCGCGGGCCGGGTCGAAGCCGGACAGGTTGGAGAGCAGGAAGCGCGCGGTGTTGCGGATGCGCCGGTAGGCGTCGGCGCTGCGCTGCAGGATCTGGTCGGAAACCGCCATCTCGCCGGAGTAGTCGGTGGCCGATACCCACAGGCGCATGATGTCGGCACCCAGGGTGTCGTTGACCTTCTGCGGCTCGATGGTGTTGCCCAGCGACTTGGACATCTTGCGGCCGTTCTCGTCCACGGTGAAGCCGTGGGTCAGCAGCTCGCGGTACGGCGCATGGCCGTCGATGGCGCAGCCGGTGAGCAGCGAGGAGTGGAACCAGCCGCGGTGCTGGTCGGAACCTTCCAGGTACAGGTCGGCGCGCGGGCCGCTTTCGTGGCCGATGTTATGCGAGCCACGCAGCACGTGCCAGTGGGTGGTACCGGAGTCGAACCACACGTCCAGGGTGTCGGCGATCTTGTCGTACTGGCCGGCTTCGTCACCGAGCAGTTCGGCGGCGTCCATCTTGAACCAGGCTTCGATGCCCTCGAGCTCGACGCGCTGGGCCACCTGCTCCATCAGTTCGACGGTGCGCGGGTGCAGTTCGCCGGTCTGCTTGTGCAGGAAGAACGGGATCGGCACACCCCAGTTGCGCTGACGCGAGATGCACCAGTCCGGGCGGTTGGCGATCATCGAATGCAGGCGCGCCTGGCCCCAGGCCGGCACGAACTTGGTTTCTTCGATGGCGTTGAGGGCGCGCTTGCGCAAGGTTTCGCCGCTGTCAGGCTGCTTGTCCATGCCCACGAACCACTGCGCTGTGGCGCGGTAGATCAGCGGGGTCTTGTGGCGCCAGCAGTGCATGTAGCTGTGGCTGATGGTGTCGGTGAACATCAGCGCGCCCACTTCGGCGAGCTTGTCGACGATGTGCGGGTTGGCTTTCCAGATGAACTGGCCACCGAAGAATTCCAGCGAGTCGACGTACACGCCGTTGCTCTGCACCGGGGTGAGGATGTCGTCGTTGACCATGCCGTAGCGCTTGCAGGTCACGAAGTCGTCTTCACCGTAGGCCGGGGCCGAGTGGACCACGCCGGTACCGGCGCCCAGCTCGACGTACTCGGCCAGGTAGACCGGCGACAGGCGATCGTACAGAGGGTGACGGAAGTTGATCAGCTCCAGTGCAGAGCCCGGCGCGGTGGCGATCACCGAACCTTCCAGCGAGTAGCGCTTGAGGCAGGCTTCGACCAGCTCTTCGGCCAGCACCAGCAGCTTGTCGCCGACGTCCACCAGGGCATAGCTGAACTCGGGGTGCACGTTCAGCGCCTGGTTGGCGGGGATGGTCCACGGGGTGGTGGTCCAGATCACGATGGCGGCGGGCTTGGCCAGCGACGACAGGCCGAAGGCCTGGGCCAGCCGCGCTTCGTCGGCCACGTTGAAGGCCACGTCGATGGTCTGGGACTTCTTGTCGGCGTATTCGACCTCGGCTTCGGCCAGGGCCGAACCGCAATCGAAGCACCAGTTCACGGGCTTGAGGCCCTTGAACACGAAACCGTGCTTGACCATTTCGGCCAGGGCACGGATTTCGCCGGCTTCGTTGGCGAAGTCCATGGTCTTGTAGGGGTTGTCCCAGTCACCCAGCACGCCCAGGCGGATGAATTCCTTCTTCTGCCCTTCGATCTGCTCGGCCGCGTAGGCACGGCACAGCTCGCGGGTCTTGTCCGCGGTGAGGTGCTTGCCGTGGGTCACTTCGACCTTGTGCTCGATCGGCAGGCCATGGCAGTCCCAACCCGGCACGTACGGCGCATCGTAGCCGGCCAGGGTCTTGGACCGCGAGATCATGTCCTTGAGAATCTTGTTGAGCGCGTGACCGATGTGGATCTTGCCGTTGGCGTAGGGCGGGCCGTCGTGCAGCACGAACTTCGGACGATCCTTGCCAATTTCGCGCAGCTTCTGGTACAGGCCAATGCTGTCCCAGCGCTGCAGGATCTGCGGTTCGCGCTGTGGCAGGCCGGCCTTCATCGGGAAGGCGGTGTCCGGAAGGTTTAGCGTGGCTTTATAGTCGGTCATTTCAGGCTCTTCGTTAGCGGTTGACCGTGCCAATGGGCACGTGCGGCGGCGATATCCGCATCGATCGCCGACTTCAGCGCCTCCAGGGAGGCGAATCGCTGCTCATCGCGCAGCTTGTGGTGGAATTCCACCGTGAGACGCCGGCCATACAGATCGCCGGCAAAATCCAGGAGATGCACTTCCAGGTGGGCGCGGCCATCACCTGCAACGCTGGGGCGCACGCCGATGTTGGCGACACCCGGCCACGCCTGGCCATCGAGTTCGACGCTGACCAGGTACACCCCGGTGAGCGGTACGCGATGACGCTTGAGTTGTATGTTGGCCGTGGGCCAACCCAGCTGGCGCGCCAGCTTCTGCCCATGCAGCACCCGGCCGCGGATGCGGAACGGGCGGCCCAGCAGACGCTCGGCCACGGCAAAGTCGGCACGCGCCAGTGCTTCGCGCACCTGCGTGCTGCTGACCCGCAGGCCCTCGAGCTCCACGGTTTGCGCCGCTTCCACGGTGAAGCCGTGGCGCAGGCCGGCCTGCTGCAGGAACGTGAAGTCACCCACCCGGTCGCAACCGAACCGGAAGTCGTCACCGACCTCCAGGTGCTGCACGCCCAGGCCGTCGACCAGGATGGTGTCGACGAATTCGGCGGCGCTGAGCTTGCACAGGCGCTGGTTGAACGCCAGGCACAGCACCCGGTCGATGCCTTCGGCGGCCAACAGGGCGACCTTGTCGTGCAGGCGGGCCAGGCGCGCAGGCGCGGTGTCCGGTGCAAAGTACTCACGCGGCTGTGGCTCGAAAATCACCACGCAGCTGGGTACGCCCAGCGCTACCGCGCGCTCACGCAAACGCGCCAGGATAGCCTGGTGACCGCGGTGAACACCGTCGAAGTTGCCGATAGTGGCAACACAGCCCCGATGCTCGGGGCGAAGGTTGTGAAGGCCTCGAACCAGCTGCATAACGCGCTTCTTGCTCATAAAGTGGTCGATTATAACCACACCCGGGCGCCGACGACAGGCAGCAGCGCGATGCCAGGGCGTCTAAAACACAAAACCGACGCCTGACCCGCGCCGGCCATCAGTGCAGCGCCTTGCGGGCGAAGTCCCGTGGACGAAAACCAAACAGGTAAAGGCAACCGAAATAGGTCACCACGCCTGCGCCAATCAGTACGCCCAGGCGCAGGAACCGCTCGAGCATGTGCCCCTGCTCCCAGGCGGGCATGTACCACATGCCGGCCACCAGCACACCGGCCATCAGCAGTACGGCCACCAGCAACTTGAGCAGGTAGGCGGTCCAGCCCGGCTGCGGCTCGAACAGGTTCTGCTGGCGCAGCTTCCAGTAAAGCAGGCCGGCATTGAGGCAGGCGCCGACACTGATCGCCAGGGCCAGCCCGGCATGCTGCAGGTAGCCGATGAACACCAGGTTGAGCAGTTGCGTGGCCACCAGGGTGAAGATGGCGATCTTTACCGGTGTACGGATGTTCTGCTGGGCATAGAAGCCAGGGGCGAGCACCTTGACCAGGATGATGCCGAGCAGGCCGACCGAGTAGGCGATCAGCGCGCGCTGGGTCATGGCGGCATCGAAGGCGGTGAACTTGCCGTACTGGAACAGGGCCACCGTCAGCGGCTCGGACAGGATTGCCAGGGCAAAGGTGCAAGGCAACACCAGCAAGAAGCACAGGCGCAGGCCCCAGTCGAGGATGCGCGAATACTCGTGGCGATCCTTGCTGGCGTAGGTCTTGGCCAGGGTCGGCAGCAGGATGGTGCCCAGCGCCACGCCCAGCACCCCGGAGGGCAGCTCCATCAGGCGGTCGGCGTAGTACATCCACGACACCGAGCCGGCCACCAGAAACGAGGCGAAGATGGTGTTGATGATCAGCGAGATCTGGCTTACCGACACCCCGAGGATGGCTGGCAGCATCTGCTTGAGCACGCGCCATACCCCGGTATCGCGCAGGCTCAGGCGGGGCAGCACGAGCATGCCGATCTTTTTGAGGTGCGGCAGCTGGTACAGCAGCTGCAACAGCCCGCCGGCCAGTACCGCCCAGCCCAGGGCCATCACCGGCGGATCGAAGTACGGGGTGAGGAACAGCGCGAAGAAGATCATCGCGACGTTGAGCAGGGTCGGCACGAAGGCCGGTACCGAGAAACGGTTCCAGGTGTTGAGGATGGCGCCCGCCAGGGACGACAGCGAGATCAGCAATATATAAGGAAAGGTCACACGCAGCAGGTCGGTGGTCAGCTCGAACTTCTCGGCGCTGTCGACGAAGCCCGGCGCGGTGACCCACACCACCCAGGGTGCGGCCAGGATCCCCAGCGCCGTGACCACCGCCAGCACCAGGGTCAGCAGGCCGGCGACATAGGCCACGAAGGTGCGGGTCGCCTCCTCGCCCTGCTGGCTTTTGTATTCGGCCAGGATCGGCACGAACGCCTGGGAAAACGCCCCCTCGGCAAAGATTCGCCGCAGCAGGTTGGGCAGCTTGAAGGCAATGAAAAAGGCGTCGGTGGCAACACCGGCGCCGAAGATGCGCGCCAGGATGGTATCGCGGACAAAGCCCAGCACGCGCGACACCATGGTGATGGAACTGACTGCAGCCAGGGACTTGAGGAGATTCATCGAAAGATTTTCATGCCATATGGATGAAGGAGAGGCCTAAACGGCATCCAAGTATGCGATACTCCGCCGCGCAAAGCAGACAGAGCAAAACTCCCGAGTTTACAGGTCATGCGCCAGAAGGGAATCATCCCCTCCAGCGAATCGACCGCTCAGCGGAACCTAACAAGCGCCCTTGACAACCGATCAACTCATCGGCATGATTCGCGGCCTATTTTGTTTGCTATTTACCAAGTCTTTCGAGGAGCTCGACGGTGGCCAACTCACCTTCCGCCAAAAAACGTGCAAAACAGGCTGAGAAGCGTCGCAGCCACAACGCCAGCCTGCGTTCCATGGTTCGCACCTACATCAAGAATGTAGTCAAGGCCATCGACGCAAAAGACGCCGAAAAAGCGCAAGCTGCTTACATCCTGGCTGTTCCAGTTATCGACCGCATGGCCGATAAAGGCATCATCCACAAGAACAAGGCTGCTCGCCATAAAGGCCGTCTGAATGGCCACATCAAGGCACTGAAGATTGCTGCAGCTGCCTAAGCGACGCTTGTTAAAAAACCGACCCTAGGGTCGGTTTTTTATTGCCTGCGATTTGATGATGGCGGGAAGACAGGGCCGCTCCCTTCGTCGACCAGGCTGACTCCTGCAGGAGACGGCCTGGTCGGCGAAGGGCTATACGTTGCCTACTTGCCGAGCGGGATCTTCGGCGCCCATTGCAGCCATTCGTCCTCGGCCTTGTCGAACAGGGCAAAGGTCTGCTGCGGCAACGCTGCGTTGCCCATCTTGTCGCCGTCTGGCGTGGCGAAGGCAATGCCACCCTCGATCAGGGTCTCCAGCGACTCGGTACGCACCGTAGCGCCCTTGAACAGGCCGATATCGAAGCCGAAGCCACTGCTGTTCCAGAAACGGCTGCCACCGCGCACGAGCGAGGCGTAGCGTGGCTCGATCAGGATATGGATCAGCACGCGATCCGCTGTCTGCCCCAGCTCGTACCCCGTGACCTTGCCCACCGGCACTTCACGGTAGGTGACCGGCACACCGACCTTGATCGACCCGCGTCGAGCAGCGCTGAGCACCACCGGCAGGCCAGCCTCGCGAGCGGTCAGGTCCGGTGGCTCGGGCAAGGCCACGAAGTTGCGCTGCGGGCCCTGATTCTTCGCCGCCGGTTGCACTTCAAGGTACTGACCGGTGACCAGCGTCTCCAGGTTGGCCGTCTTGACGATACCCAGCGCCGGCTTGACTACCCAGAACTGCGTGCCCACACGCGCAATACGCTCGGGCACCTCGGTGATCTGCGCCTTGAGCGTCACCGACTGCAGGTCCTCCGCCAGGTCCACCGCTTCTACCTTGCCGACATCCAGCCCCTTGAAGCGTATGGGGGTGCCGACCTTGAGGCCGTCCGCACGGTCCACCTTGATGGTGATGCTGGTGCCCTTGCGATCCGCCGCTTCCTGGTTGGCCAGCAGGCGGAAGGTGGGGATACGACGCTTGAGCGGTACATTCTGTTTCGGCGTATCGAAGGCGATGCCACCGGCCATCAGGCTCTGCAGCGACTCGCTCTTGATCTGGATGCCCGACAGGCCGCCAGTCAGGGTAATGCCGCTGGCGTTCCAGAAACGCGTCGAACCATTGACCAGGTTGGCGTACTCGGGCTCGATGTGCACGCCAATCAGCAGGCGTTGCTGCTTCCTGGAGAACTGGTAGCTTTGCACGCTACCCACCTTTACCTGCCGATACAGGATCGGGCTGCCAACCTCGAGCGAGCCCAGGTTGTCGCTGAACAGCACAAGGTGCAGGCCGGGCGCCTTCAGATCGAGGGGCGGGGCCTTGGCCCGGGCTTCGAATTCACGCTGAGGCGAGGCGCCCTTGTCGCCGGGACGGATAGCAATGTAGTTGCCCTTTACCAACGCCTCCAGGCCGGTGATACCCGCCAGGGAGATCGACGGCTTGACCACCCAGAACTGGGTGCCTTCGACCAGATAGTCCTCGGCCAGCGGGTCCAGGGTCAGCTCGGCCATGGCGCTGGAGAGATCGGCATCGACCTTCAGGGCTTTCAGCGAACCTACCTGTATACCTTTGTACATGACCGGCGTACGGCCCGCCTGCAGGCCCTCGAAGTCGCTCAGCTTGACCTTGACCCGGATACCCGCCTGGGCGGCGTCGAAGTCTTCGAAAAGACGGAACGGCAGGTTCGGGTCGGTGGGCGGGCTGTCCTTGCGGTGCTCGGGGGTAGCGAATGCGATACCGCCGGCAACGATGCTGGCCAGCGACTCGCTGCGCACCTTCACGCCCGACAGGTTGGCATCGATGCTCACGCCGCTGGCGTTCCAGAAACGCGTGTGCTTGCGCACCAGGTCGGCATAGCCCGGCTCGATGAACACCTTGATCTCGACCGTACCCTGGTCGTCGGAGAGCTTGTAGCTCTTCACCCGGCCAACCTGGATCTGCTTGTAGAACACGGGGCTGTCACGGTTGAGCGACCCCAGGCGATCGGCCTTGAGGGTCAGATGCAGGCCGGGCACGCTGTCGGACATCGGCGGTGCTTCGCTCAACGCATTGAAACGCTTGCTCGGCTCGCCATCGCCCGGGCTCACGGCAATGTAGTTGCCTGATACCAGCGTCTCCAGCCCGGTGATCCCGGCCAGGCTCACGTTTGGCTTGACCAGCCAGAAGCGAGTGTTCTTGCGCAGGTGCTCCTCGGCCACCTGGTTCATCTCGATGGTGGCGATGACACCTTTGTTGCGGCCTTTGTCGTCAAGTACCAGGCTCTTGACCTTACCCACCGACATGCCCTTGTAGACCACCTCGGTCTTGTTGGCGACGATACCCTCGCCGCTCTCGAAGCGAACCTCGATGTTCACCCCCGCTTCACGGTAGGCCTGCCAGCCGAGCCACCCACCGATCACCAATGCGATCAGGGGCAGAATCCAGATGGCCGACCAGTTCGAAGCTGGGCGGGTTTTAGCCGTAGGCAAATCACTCATGGTCGTCATCCGACTCCGTGTTATCCCAAATCAGTCGGGGATCGAAAGTTACTGCAGCAAGCATTGTCAGAATCACCACACTGGCAAAGGCGACGGCCCCCAGGTTGGCTTCGACACTGGCAATCCGGCCGAAATTCACCACCGCCACCAGGATCGCGATGACGAAGATATCCAGCATCGACCAGCGGCCGATGAATTCGATGAAGCGATACATCACGATGCGCTGGCGTGCCGACAGCGGCTGGTGGCGCTGCACCGAGTACAGCAGCAGGGCGATGCCCACCAGCTTGAAGGTAGGTACCAGAATACTGGCGATGAACACCACGGCCGCGATCGGCAGCATGCCGTGCTGCATCAGGGTGATGACGCCGGACATGATGGTGTCGGGGCTGCCCTGCCCCAGGGTGCTGACCGTCATGATCGGCAGCACGTTGGCCGGTATGTACAGGATGGCCGCGGTAATCAGCAGCGCCCAGGTACGGGCCAGGCTGTTGGGCCGGCGTGCATGCACCAGGGCCCCGCAGCGTGTGCAGGTCTGGCTGCTGGCGCCCGCCTCCTGGCGGTTGAGCTCATGACACTCGGTACAGATCAGTATTCCTGCGTCAATCGCCCGCATGCACATCTTCTCCCGACAAGGCTACCCAGATCTGGTGGGGGGACATCACCACTTCCAGCCAGACCTGAACCAGCAACAAACTGACAAAGCACAGCAAGCCAAGCCCTAGGCTGAGTTCGGCCATATCCACCAGCTTGACGATGGCGACCAGTACGCCCATGAGGTAGACCTCAAGCATGCCCCAGTCGCGCATGTGGTGATAAAAACGGTAAAGAAGCAGGCCGTAGCTGCGGCCCCTGTTCAAGCGGATGGTCAGCAACACCACCAGCTGACACAGCAGCTTGAGCAGTGGAATGGCCATGCTGCACAGGAACACCACCACCGCCACGCCACCCATGCCGCTGTTGTACAGGCCGATCACACCGCTCCACACCGTGTCATCGGAGTTCTGGCCCAACAGATGGAGTTGCATGATCGGCAGAAAGTTCGCCGGCACGTAGAGCAGCAAGGCCGCCAGTACCAGGGCCAGGCTGCGCTCGACCACATTGTGCCGATGGGCGTACAACTCATAGCCGCAGCGCGGGCATTGCGCTTTTTCATCCGTCTTGAGCTCGGGCTTGCGCAGCAGCAGGTCGCATTCGTGGCACGCCACCAATTGATCCAGCGGCAAGCCTGCGAGTGAATCGCGATCGTCAGGGTCGGGCATAGAAGGGTTCTGAGTAAAAACGTCGGGGCCTATTCTAGTGTCGTTGCCCCAATTGTGGGAGCACAACCGCGCAGGAGCCAGCCTTGGCGCAGAACAGGCCACAAAGACAAAACCCCTATCTGCAGATGCAGATAGGGGTTT
>NZ_DLNW01000042.1:0-3202 GCF_002478435.1 Pseudomonas sp. UBA7500
CCGGACAGGGCCTGCATGGTCAGCGGGGTGATGAATTCGGCCCCGCCGTGGGTCATGACGACGCGCACTTGCGCGCCGTGCTCCAGGAGTCGGCGAACCAGCTCGGCGCTCTTGTAGGCAGCAATGCCGCCGCCGACGCCAAGAACGATGCGTTTCCGATACAGCCGCTGCATAGGCTTGCCTTTCTTTGATCAGTGTTTGCACGCGGCGACGACGCCTCCCCAGGCCGAATCGTCGCGTAAAAAGAGGGGGCTACGATAGCACAGGGCTGAAATGGGGAGCAGCCACACACAGACAGAGGGACAGTTATGGGTATCAGGGATTGGCCGTCGGCGGAACGCCCGCGGGAGAAGTTGCTGGAGCGAGGGGCCGGGAGCCTGTCGGACGCCGAGTTGCTGGCGGTGTTCCTGCGCACCGGTGTGGCAGGCAAGAGCGCGGTGGACCTGGCGCGCCACCTGTTGCAGCAGTTTGGCGGCTTGCGGCAACTGCTGGAGGCCGATCAGCCGACGTTTCAGCGTGAGCTGGGGCTGGGCCCGGCGAAGTATGCGCAACTGCAGGCGGTGATGGAGATTGGGCGCCGGCACTTGGCCGAAACCATCATCCGCGACCCGGCGTTGCAGAGCCCGGGGGCGGTCCGGCGTTACCTGAAATCGATGCTGCGTCATGAAGAAAGCGAGGTGTTCGGCTGCCTGTACCTGGACAACAAGCACCGTCCTCTAGGGTTCGAGGCGTTGTTCCGCGGGTCCATCAGCAGTGCCAACGTCTACCCTCGGGAAGTCATCAAGCGTGCGTTGGCCAGAAATGCCGCAGCATTGATCCTTTGTCACAATCATCCGTCAGGTGTTTCCGAGCCAAGCCAGGCAGATATCAATCTGACCCTGCGCTTGCAGAAAGCCCTGGGCCTGATCGAGGTGCGGGTGCTGGATCACATCATCATCGGCGATGGGGAGCCATTGTCGATGGTGGAGCGGGGCTTGTTCGCTGCCTGACGCTGCTGTGCGTGGGCGGTACTAGTCGATCAGCTTTGTTGCAACAAACGACGCAGCCAGCCCGACAACCGAAGCCAGCAGCAGGTAGTGACGCACCACAAGCTCGGTTCTGATCGTGGCTGGAAAGGACTCCACGTCTGCGGCCTGCAGCGATCCTGTTCTGATGAAGAGCTTCGCATGAGCCAGAAGCGCAGCGATGCATACGGTAAACACGATTCTGCCAAACACCGTGTTGTACATCACCGGGCGCTGTCGATTCACCACCGCCTTGCAGTTGGCAAGGTACCGGGATGCACTGGTCATGTAGCGCATGCCAGCCTGTGCGTACTGGGTGGCGACCCACCCCAGGCCGGCGATGCAAGGCAGTTGCAGTGCAAGGGGCAGCCAATAGGGTGAATACCCGCCGAGCCCGAACTCCGTCGGCTCGCCCTGGTGCTGAACGGCTTTGAGCGCCTGCAGGGCAAGGGCCAGCAGCACCAGAACGGCCAGCATTGCCAGCCTGAGGTGGTGGCTAAGAACCAGCAGCGTTCTGAGGTTGCCGGGGAAGCGCTTGATGTCCTCTGCGCTCAGGCCCCCGAACTCGACCGGGCAATCGGGGTAGGCCAACAGGCCGGCGATGTCGCCCACTGCCCTGAATCGTTGGCGCAGGCCCAGGTTGAGGCTGTACCGATGAGCGTCAACCAGCGGCGAGTTGTGAAGGTGCTCGAGTGCTTCGGCCAATCGCTGGGTAGCAATGTAGAGAAGCAGTGCGCCGAAGACCACCGGGCCGAGTATCAGTGCCACGGTGAGGCCGGCGATAGCCGCTTCGATCCAGTATTCAATATCCAATGCGGCTATCCGTACGGTGCGGTTCGCTGGGCAACCATCGTAAGTCGATGGCGAGAGTCACCTGGCGGCCTGAACACGCGGTGCAGGCTGCTGCAGTGTCCTTCGGGCTGCCAGAGGACGCTGTCAGGAGCCTGCAGGCGCGAGTCGTTCAGCGTGCGGTCTTCACCGTGGCAAAGTCCTGCCGGCCGAACGGGCTGACCGTGTAGCCCTCCACATCCTTGCGCATCAGCACCGCTGCCGTGGGGTGCGCCAGTGGCAGCCACAGCGCCTGCTGCTGGATCAGCCCCTGGGCCTGCTGGTACAGGCGGCTGCGCACGCTCTGGTCGTTGGTGGTCTTGCCGGCACTGATCAACTGGTCCAGGCGCTTGTCGCAGTACCGCGCGAAGTTGGTCCCCGACTCTACTGCCGGGCAGGCAAACTGCGGGCTGAGGAAGTTGTCGGGGTCGCCGTTGTCGCCGGCCCAGCCCATGAACAGCAAATCGTGCTCACCGGCCTTGGCGCGGCGGATCAGCTCGCCCCATTCGATCACGCGAATCTCGGCCTTGATGCCGACCTTCGCCAGGTCTGCCTGCAGCAGTTGTGCCCCCAGGCTCGGGTTGGGGTTGAGCAGGCTTCCCGAAGGGCGCGTCCAGATTGTGGTGCTGAAGCCGTCCGGCAACCCGGCCTTGACCAGCAGCGCCTTGGCTTTGGTCGCGTCGGTCGGGTAACCCGGCAAGTCCTTGGCGTAGCTCCAGGTGTTCGGCGGCAGGGGGCCTTCAGCGGCGACTGCGGTGCCTTCGAACACGGCCTTGAGGTAGCTGGTCTTGTCGAACGCCAGGTTGATCGCCTGCCGTACCTCGACCTTGTCCAGCGGCGGGTGCTGGCTGTTGATCGCGACGAACGCGGTCATGAACGCCTCGGTCTTCTCGACCTTCAGGTTTACGTCTTCGGCGGCTGCCGCAACGTCCAGCGGCTTGGGCGACAGGGCGATCTGGCACTCGTTGCGCCGCAGTTTCTGCAGGCGCACGTTGGCGTCGGGGGTGATCGCGAAAATCAGCGGGTCGACGCTCGGCTTGCCGGCAAAATAGTCGGCATTGGCGCGGTAGCGGATCACTGCGTCCTTCTGGAAACGCTGGAACACGAACGGGCCGGTGCCGNNGCAACTGGTCGGCGTATTCGGCCGAATAGATCGAGGCGAAGCCCATGCTCAGGGTGGCGAGGAAGGTCGCGTCCGGATGGTCGAGGGTAAAGCGCACGCTCAGCGGATCGGGTGCCTCCACCTGCTTGATCAGGCTAGGCAGCTGCAACGACTGGGCATGCGGGTAGCCGCTCTGGGTGATCTTGTGCCAGGAGTGGGCGGGGTAGAGCATGCGCTGGAAGCTGAACAGCACGTCGTCGGCGTTCAG
>NZ_DLNW01000026.1:0-33523 GCF_002478435.1 Pseudomonas sp. UBA7500
CACTTGGTCACTGAGACCGCCGTATTCCCCAAGGGAGGCATGCCGAATTTTTTCTTCAAAGATAAAGGTGGCGCATTTAGCAGTTTAGTTGCCTCGCATGAGCGCCATGTGCTAGCCATGAAAAAATACAGCATTCTTTCCCGCTATAGGCACACTGAGAAGCCAGAGCCTTCTGAGTTGTCGCACTTCCTGCAAGATGACAGCCGGATTGAAGAACCATTGTATGAAAGTCTGCTATCTTCTTGCGCATATTTTGGGATTTCTCAATGTTCGCAAGAGCATGGCTGGGGGGCATTTTATTTGATCTCCCAAGACATGGATGGTTTCTTGACTAAGTTAGAAAGCTTAGTAGGCGATGAAGGGCGCCTAGTGTTCATCGAAAATATGCGAGAAATGCCCTGTTGGTAGGGCGGCCAGCGATGTGATGAACTACGTTTTGTTTTCAGGGGCAGTATCACAACCGTGAGACCAGGCTGCATTACAACCGGTATCGGTACTATGATCCGTGGTAGGGCGATTTAGTGGGCAGAGATGAAGTTACACGGGTTGTACGTAAAGATAATAAAAAAGAAGCCTACAATGATCTGCGTTGCCTGGCAGGCGCGTTCGATGATTTTGAAGAGTTCCCCATCATTTCACGGGACAGCAGATTAAAAAAATTACAAAAGAAACTCGAGAAAAAAGACATCTCGGATTTTCTGTTGGGGCTTGCTGTTTTCGTATTGAATACCGTACGTGCACTCGCCCGCAGCAATCAAAGGCAGTTAGAGCTGACTGCCATCACCTTCACACGCTTCGATGCCAGCGGTGGCTCCACGTTGGTGCCCCAACTCTTCATATACCCAAGTACTGCAGCCGGCGCACTTCGCCAAACGCTTATCAAGAATCAACCTGAAACGGACTCAATGGAAATGACCAAGGTCAAGCAGCTGTTCACGACCTGCGGCTTCGTTGAGAGCTTCGTTTTTCTAGAGAGCAGGTTCCTTGACCACGCCTGCAACGAGGAACTTGTACGTATTTATGCCATCCCTCGACAGACGATGTAGCGCATGCCTGAGGGGTAGGGGTTCGATGCGCTTGCCGGCACTCCGCTGACACCTTGCCGTCAAGCGCAAAGCCGCTAGAAGCCCCGCTTCTGGGTTGATCAATTCGCTATATATTTTTGTGTACAGCGTTGTAACGTCCTGTGAACAACGCTAGCATTCCTGCCGTTTGGCCCTGTGCCATCCCGCTTTCCCCCCTTTAGCAACCACCGGCTGATCACCTCCTGGGGAGGTCGTGACCAGAAAAACCGTCGGTCGCTATATAAAATAATACACAACGTCGCCCGGGCGCCGCCTACGTCAAGGCCGACACAGGAGCAGCAATGAAGCCGCTAACACCGCACGCCCTGCTGGTTGCCGTCGCAGCCCTGGGCGCCGAATCCGCCCTCGCGGAGCAGAAAAACACCTTCACCCTCGGCGAAATCCAGATCTCCGCGCCCCAGGACGAAACCCTGTCCACCGGCGGCTCGGTCATCGACCTGAAGGACATCCGCCTGCACGACCGCGAAACCGTCGCCAGCGCGCTCACCCTGGCCCCCGGCGTCAACCTGGGCTATATCGGCGGTCGCGCCGAGCAAGTGGTGTTCGTGCGCGGCTTCGATCGCCTGCAGGTGCCGGTGTATATCGACGGCATCCCCACCTACGTGCCCTACGACGGCAACATCGACCTGGGCCGCTTCACCACCTACGACCTGTCGCGCATTCAGGTGGACAAGGGCTTTGCCTCGCTGCTGTACGGCCCCAACACCCTGGGCGGGGCGATCAACCTGGTTACCCGGCGCCCGGTGCAGGAATTCGAAGGCGAAGTGGGCGGGGGGCTTGAGCTGACCGATCACGGCAACGTGAACGCCTACCGCACCTACGCCAACGTGGGTTCCAACCAGGGCGCGTGGTGGATGCAGGGCGGGGTGTCGTATGTGGATTACGACTACACCCTGCTGCCCGACGACTTCAAACCCACCAACAACCAGCAAGGCACCGGCCGGCGCGAGAACAGCGACCACCGCGACACCAAGTTCAGCTTCAAGCTGGGCTTCACCCCCAACGAAACCGATGAATACGTGCTCGGCTACGTTCAGCAGGAGGGCAGCAAGGGCCAGCCCACCTATGCCGGCAAGCTGCCGCCGACCGGCCAGCGCGCACGCTGGTGGGAGTGGCCGCGCTCGGACAACACCAGTGTGTTCATCGCCACCAAAACCGGCTTTGGCGAGCACTTTCTGAAAACCCGCGTGTACCACGACACCTTCAAGAACTCGCTGGAAAGCTTCGCCTACCGCAACGGCGTGGTGGGTAACCTGCAGAAGGGCTTCCCGAGCAAGTACGACGACGAGAGCACCGGCTTCTCGGTGGAAGCCGACCTGGCCCTGACCGAGAACAACCGCCTGGGCATTGCCTACCACTTCAAGGATGACGTGCACCGCTCCCGCGATGGCGACAGCCCGCAAACCCACTTTCGCGACCAGACCCAGTCGATTGCCCTGGAAGACACCCTGCGCCTGAACGAGATTTTCAGCGTGGTGGGCGGCGTTTCCTACAACTACCGCAAGAGCCTGGATGCCGAAAACTACGGCACCACCGCCAGCTCGCCCAAGCAGGCCGTGCTGTACGACGAACCCACCGGCAGCAACGACGCGGTCAACGCGCAGCTCGGCCTGTTCGCCAACACCAACCCGCTGCTGGGCACCGATGACAACGGCCAACTGCGCCTCACCGTGGCGCGCAAAAGCCGCTTTGCGACCATCAAGGACCGCTACTCGACCCGCTTCGGTACGGTCATCCCCAGCCCGGACCTGAAGTCCGAACGCGCCACGCACTACGAGTTCGGCTACAGCGGCCAGGTTGCCCCGCAATGGCAGCTGGACGCGGCGCTGTTCGTGGCCAATATCGAAGACTCCATCCAGAAGGTCACCGTGCCCGCGCAGGACAACTGCGCCGCGCCCTGCGGCCAGTTCCAGAACATCGCCAAGGCGCGCAACCAGGGGGTGGAGCTGGGCATCAACGGCGACCTGGGCGAGTGGGAGCTGGCAGCCAACTACACCTTCCTCGACCGCGAGAACCGCAGCGACCGCGACCTGCACCCCACCGACACCCCGCGCCACAGCCTGTTCGGCTCGGCCTCGTGGAACCTCGACGCCTGGAAGCACACCGCCAGCGTGGAGGCGGCCTCGCGTCGCTACAACACCTCCGACGCCACCCAGATGGCACCGGGCTACGCGGTGTACAACCTCAAGACCGGCTACCGCTTCAGCAACGACGTGCTGATCGAGGGCGGCGTGCGCAACCTGTTCGACCGCCTGTACGAGTACAGCGAGGGCTACCCGGAAATGGGCCGTCAATATTTCGTGCAATTCAATGTGCCGCTGTAACTGCTGGCTGGCGGGCCTGCTGCTGGCGTTCAGCGGCCTGCTGAGCGCGGCCCCGCAAAGCGTGGTGGTGATGACCAGCTACCCCGAGGAGGTGATGACGCGGGTGGAGGATGGCTTTGCCCAGGCCCACCCGGAGTATCGCCTGCAGGTCCTCTGGCGCCAGGGCTTCGATGCCTTGCCCTACCTGCTGCAAGCCAGACAGGGCGGGGTGGATGTGTACTGGGCGCCGTCGCCGGGCAACTTCACCCGGCTGGCGAAGGCGGGCAGTTGGCAGCCGCTGGGTATCAGCCTGGAGGGCCTGCCGGCGCAGATCGGCGGCCTGGCGTTGCGTGATCAAAAAAACCTGTACCAGGCGACCGAGCTGGCAGGTTACGGCTTTGCCATCAACGCCGCGTCGCTCGCCGAGCTGGGCGTGCCCACGCCCAAGGACTGGCCCGACCTGCTCGACGCTCGCTTGCGCGGGCGGGTGGCGCTGCCCGACCCGGGCCGGGTCGGGTTTGCCCCGGTGCTGCTGGATATCGTGCTGCGCGCCTATGGCTGGGAGCGCGGCTGGGCCCTGTGGAGCGAGCTGGCCGGGCAGGCGCGGCTGGTCACGCGCGGCGGTACGCTGGTGAGTGACGAAGTCACCAGCGGGCGGGCAGCGGTTGGCTTGTCGATCGACTTCTTCGTCGCCTCGGCCAAGGCCAACGGCGAGCCGGTGGACTTCGTGTACCCGGCCCACGGTGGGCTCAACCCGGCATTCATCGCCATTACCGCAAGCACTCAGGCGCCGGCCGGTGCCCGGGCGTTCGCACGGTACGTGTTGTCCGACGCCGGGCAGGCGCTGCTGGCCGATGCCGACATTCGCAAGCTGCCGGTGCGCCCGAGCGTGTATGCGCAGCTGCCCGCGCAGTACCACGACCCGTTCGTTGCCGCAGGGCACGGCGCCTATGACTACGGCAACGGCAGCTCGCGCGAACGCCTGGCGCTGATCAGTTCGCTGTTCACCCAATGGCTGGGCCTGCCCCACGAGGCGTTGAACGAACTCTGGACGCGGCTGCACGCGGCCGAAGCGGCGGGGCATGACGTAGCCGCCATACGTCAGTTGTTGACCGCGCCGCCACTGACTGCCGGGCAAGCCGAGGCCAAGCCGTTGCTGGGCCTGTTCGCGGCACGTCAGGACAAGGGCATGGCCCACGAGCCGGCAACCGACCAGGATGCACTGGGCCGCACCGAGATCACCTGGCAGTTCCAGGCTGCGCTGCAGCGGGCAGAGGCGGCGCGGTTGCTGGAGGGGCTGGGGCAGTGACCGTTGTGCGCATCGCCGGGCTGTCGATCGGTTTGCTGGTGAGCGCGCTCGCCAGCGCCGATGTCACCCACACCGCGGTCAACCGTGAAGCCTATGCCCAGCCCTTCGCCGGGCTGGACGAAGGCCAGCTGGAGCGCTTCTTTCGCGGGCGCAGCCTGTTCCGGCAGGCGTGGGTGGTCGCGCCGTCTCGCGACGAAGCGGTGGATGGGCTCGGGCCGTTGTACAACCGGGTGTCGTGCATCGCCTGCCACCCCAAGAACGGTCGTGGTCAGGCGCCGCAGCAGGGGGAGGCGATGCGCAGCCTGTTGCTGCGCCTGTCCGTGCCGGGCCGCGATGCCCGCGGCGGGCCGAAGCCTCATCCTGTGTATGGCGACCAGCTCAACGACCAAGGTGTGCCCGGCGTGCCGGGGGAAGGGCGGGCCTATGTGTACTGGGAGGAACACGCGGTGCCGCTGGGCGATGGCGAAACCGTGATGCTGCGCACGCCGCGTGTCGAACTGCGCGAGCTGGCCTATGGGCCACTGGACGGGGTGTTGACCTCGGCGCGGGTGGGCTCGCCGGTATTCGGCCTCGGTTTGCTGGAGGCCATCGAGGCCAGCGCGCTGCAGGCCATGGCGGCTGAAGCCAAGCCCGACGGCGTGACCGGGCGCGTCAATCAGGTGTGGAGTGTGGAGCGACAGCGTGCCGAGGCGGGCCGCTTTGGCCTCAAGGCCAACCAGCCCGACCTGCGCCAACAGATCGCCCACGCCATGCTGGGCGACCTGGGCATCACCTCCACGCTGGCTCCTGAGCAGAACTGCACCCCTGCCCAACAGGCCTGCGCGCAGGCGCCCCACGGCGGCGAGCCGGAGCTGGACGCGATGCAGCTTGGTGACCTGCATTTCTACCTCGCCCACCTGGCCGTGCCTGCGCGCCGGCAGCAGGCCGAGCCTGCGGTTGTGCAGGGTAAAAAACTGTTTGCCGCGATTGGCTGCACGGCCTGTCACCGGCCCGAACTGGTCACGGGCACACACCCGCTGTACCCGGCGCTGAGCCAGCAACGGATCGCGCCGTACACCGATTTGTTGTTGCACGACATGGGCGAGGGGTTGGCCGATGGCCGTGAGGACTTTCTCGCCAACGGCCGCGAGTGGCGCACCCCTGCGCTGTGGGGGCTTGGGTTGGGTGAGCGGATCAACCCCGGCAGTGGCTACCTGCACGACGGCCGAGCGCGCACGCTGGAGGAAGCCATCGTGTGGCATGGCGGTGAAGCGCAAATGGCCCGGCAACGCTATGTAACGCTGGGGGCGAAGGAGCGGGCGGCGATTCGGGCGTTTCTTGAGTCGCTGTAGGGCGCTGGACCCAAGGCGATCATCTCTCAGTGACGGGAGCGCGATTCAGCGTGAGAAGGCCAGGGCATGAAGCCCTGGCCAATCGCAACCGTCACTTTTTCTTTTTCGCAGGTTTATCTGCCTTGTCCGACTTCTTGGCCTTCTCGGGCTTGCTGTCCGATTTTTTTGCAGATTTCTTGGGTTCGGCATCTTTTTTCTTGTCTTTCTTTTCTTTCTTTTCAGAGGCTTTGGAAAGAGCCGATGCCGCAGCTGATTTCTTTGCCGATGATGACTTCTTGTCTTTCAAATCCTTGCTGGCTTTTGAAGACCCGTCTTTGCTTTTCTTCTCGTCCTTAGCCACGTTGACCACCTCTGATAGCGCTTGCCGGTATTGGCACGTTGCCTGTGGGATCATCCACATGCTGATCATTAGGCGAGTTCGCCCAGAGGCGGTTCAAATTATTTGAGGCGCTGGGCAGGGCCTTGGCGGATGTTGCGTCAGGTACCGGGGCTTGGCATGCCCGGCAAGCTGGGCCAAGCTTGCATGGGCCTGCAGCAGTTGCTCTACTACGGGCCTTTCATCGATAGCGCTGATGATTACTATCAAAGGGCCCGCCTGTCGGCGCGGTAAAACCCGCTTGTATAATCGCCTTCGATTTTTCCCCGCTTCCCGCGCCTGCTCAAGGCGTCATTTCCCCCATGGAACCCAGCACCATGCCAAGCGCAAGCCAGGCCCCTAGCGGCCTTCCCGAACACAATCAACAGAGCGTCAAACAGCAGTGGCTGGCGATTCTCTCGGTCGCGGTGGGCGCCTTTGCCCTGGTGACCAGCGAATTTCTGCCGGTGGGCGTACTCAACGATGTCGCCAGCGACCTGGGCATCAGTGCCGGTCATGCCGGCCTGATGGTGACGCTGCCCGGCATCATGGCCGCACTCGCCGCGCCCTTGCTGTCGGTGGGCATCGGCGCGATGGACCGGCGCTACCTGCTGATCGGCCTGACCCTGATCATGATCATCGCCAATGCGGTGGTGGCCTACGCCACCGACTTCAGCCTGCTGCTGTTCGGCCGTGTGCTGCTGGGGGTGAGCATCGGCGGGTTCTGGGCCACGGCCATCGCCCTCAGCGGCCGCCTGGCCCCCAAGGGAGTTGGGGTAGCCCAGGCCACCTCGATCATCATGGTGGGTGTGACCCTGGCCACCGTGCTGGGCGTGCCCGTCGGCACCTGGCTCAGTGGCCTGATGGGCTGGCGCATGACCTTCCTGGTGACCGCGCTGGTGGGTGTACCGGTGCTGCTGGCCCAGGTGTTCCTGCTGCCGCGCCTCAACCCCGACAAGGCCATTCGCATCAGTGACCTGCCGGCACTGTTCATCAATCCGCAAGCCCGGGTCGGCCTGATTGCGGTGTTGCTGATCGGCCTGGCGCACTTTGCCGCGTACACCTATGTGGCACCGTTCTTCAAGCAAAGCGCCGGCTTCGATGGGCCGACCATTGGCTCGCTGCTGTTGCTGTATGGCGTGGCCGGGGTGCTGGGGAATGTCTTCGCCGGGTTTGCCGCCAACCGCAGCGTGCGTTACACGCTGATGCTGGTGGCGCTGATGATTGCCGTCAGCACGGCGCTGTTCCCTTACTTCGCCACCGGCATGACCGGTGCGGTGATGCTGATCGCGCTGTGGGGCTTTGCCTTCGGTGCCTTTCCGGCCTGCGCCAGCATCTGGATGTTCGTGGTGGCGCCCAAGGATGTCGAGCGTGGCATGCCGCTGTTCGTGGCTTTGTTTCAGGTGATCATTGCGCTGGGGTCGTTCTTTGGCGGGCGCATCGTCGACCAGATGGGCAGCTCGGTGCTGCTGAGCCTGGCCACGGCACTGCTGGCCTGCGGTTTTGTCACGGTGCTGGTGCTGGGGCGCAAGGTCAGTAACCGAATGGCGGTTCAGCCTTGCTAGCAGCCCGGCGCATGGGCTGACGTCAATCTTGAGGGGGCCGCGTGTGCGGCCTTGCAGATCGCTGAGATTCGATAGCACCCAAATCAGCACTTCATTGCTGATCTACGGCGCATAGAAACACCCGCCCAGCGGGTCAGTCCACACCAGCTCCCCGGTAGCGGGGCGGCGCATCAGGTTGTCGAGCTTGGCATCCACGTCACATTCATGGCGCTGCGCAAATTCCGCCGCCCTGGCGAGTGTGATCAACACCCCCGCCAGCGCGGGATGTTCACCGGCCAAGGCCAGGCACTGTTCAGCAAGCACGGCGTTGGCCGGCAGATCATCATTGTCGTCGAGCAACCCCGACAGCAGGCTGGCAAGTAACGGCTCGCTGGCCTCATCCACGCTTATCAACCTTTCCACTTCGGCCAGCCAGTAGAACTCGTTTTCGCTTCCCCTGAATGAAGCGTCAGAGGGCCCCACGGCGCCATAGTCGTGAATGACCTCGACGACATTACGGTTGCCCTTGGCCCACTGCCGGGCAAGAAAATTGTGGCCGCAACCTTCGAGCGTGAGGCGATAGAGCCTGGTACCGTGCTCGAACAGCATGCTGCTCGAACCCTGGCAAAGGAACGTCGCCTGGTTCAGCGGTGCGCTTGCCAGAATCGCCTGGAAGTGTTTGCCCGCCAGCACCGGTTGATCAGCCATGCCCATTCCCCCCGCTGAAGTTGCCGACCCCTGATGCTTGAACAGCCGCTTTCGAGAGCAGGCCAAGCCTGCTTCTCGGGTGATCCCTTTCCCCAAGCCAGTTGGGGATCAAGGCGCCTTGCGCCGCAAAGTGCTCGACATGCACCACGGTGATTCTGCCGTCTGTGTAGGCCACGGCGTTGATCATCTTCCATGCGCCGGGGCGGGCATGGCGCAACAGCGCGTAGGCAGACGCGACATAGTTCATCCCCGTGCCCAGGCCGAACATCACGATCAGTCGGGTCTCTTGCGGCAGGTCGCGAAGAAAGGCCGTTGTACAGTTGCTGGCCACCGACTTGCCGAACGGGCTGGCAATGAACTTGTCCAGCATCCCGCCGCCTGATCCTTTCCAGGTACCAGCCTTGCGGTCGTGGCGCTCTACGGTGCAACGGATGAGCGATGCGAAATGAAAGCGCCCGTCGTTGTCCGCAATAAGGCGGTCCACCTGTTGCTTGAGCCTGTCGGGCGGGGCGGCGGGGATAAGGCCCACGTGGGCCAGAATCTTGCCCACATTGAGACGACTGCCCTTGTAGGCGATGTCGTCGTGAGGTGTGCTGGCAAGTGCCCCCGCCTGAGTGGGGCCCTTGGAGAAGCCCAGCACAACCACCTCTGGCGTAGTACTGCCCCATGCCAGCGGGTTTGCCGTAATACGCCACTCGCCCTCGGTGCGAGTGGCTACATCGAATGCTGGCGCACTCTCGGTGTGGCAACGCGAGCAGGAGACTCTGCCGTGACGGGGTAAGCAACTCATCAATCCTCCCAAGGTGCCGACGTTTGAAGTAGCAGGGCGCCACAAGATGGACTCGATCCGGCTATTACGCGGTAACTGCGAGCAGCGTAGTTGACGTTGTTTACTTTGCCATCAGCGTGTCTACCGCCCGTTTGTGCTCGGCCAATAGCCGACATGGCGCCTAGCCGGGCACGGGTGCTTCAGTGAGGCCAAGTCGAAGGAAGCTCAATGCATCCTTGTAGAGTGGGTGCCATGCGTCGGATGGCTCGCTATGGAGTGGATGCCAGAAAAACCTGAACGCGTGCCCTCCGTCATCCTGGGTAAAGTGAACCCAGGTGTCGGGAAGCTCGTGGGTGACGTGACACTCATGAAATGCCCACACATGCCCGGTTACCTCAGCGCGCCACACGCCAAGATTTCGTCCCACCGTGCCTTGAATTCCGGCTTCCTCGAACAGTTCTCGTACAGCAGCGTCTTCGCTCGGCTCACCTGGCTCCACACTTCCCTTGACCAACTGCAGGCCCGCCAACGGATGCGCGAACGCCAGAACCTCCAACGTTTCACGGCTGCGCAGCACCACCGGGCAAGCTTTATCCACTGCCATGTTGTTCTCCCCTTGGCTCATTGCTGTTGAGTGTTGAGCGCGTCGAAAGCTGAACGATGTCAGCTGCCTTCAACACTGCACGATCTTAAAGCATCCATCCGGCTCTGCCGGGTTTTTGCCTCCCTCCCAAGTTCAGGACAAACCAGGCAGCACACTGATGAACCCTGCCCACATGTTGCAGTTTGTTGCCGCAGCCAGATGCCTGGCCTTGAGGTTGACGCAAATCAAGCTGCTGCCTATGGGGTTCGGGAGACCATGGCGGCACGAAAGGAGCGGATCGACAGCAGGCCAACGCCTCGATCCGCATGCGCCACATTGCATAAGGAGCCCCACATGAGCCCGTTGAAGCACGTACTGGTTGCCACCGATTTGTCCACTTCTGCGCGCAACGCAGCAGAGCGGGCCGCACTCCTGAGCCAGGCGCAGCATGCCGCGCTGGACCTGCTCTACGTTGCCAACCCCGCGCCTTACGAGCGCCTCAAGCAGGTTGTGGTACCCGATGACAACCTGTTGAATCGCGTGCTGGAAAGTGCCGGCGAAAACCTGCGTGCAGTGGCTGCCATGCTGTTCCACCGCTACGCCATCTCCGCTGGCACACAGGTCGCGCCCGGTTCGGTGGCTACCGAAATCACCCGTGTGGTGCAAGACTGGTGGTCAAACAGGCCCCGCGCGAGGCGTACCGCCGCGTGCTGGTGCCGGTTGATTTTTCGCCTTCGTCGCTGCGTGCCATCGAGCTGGCAAAAGCCGTGGCCCCGCAGGCCGAAATCATTCTGATGCACGCGTTCGAAGCGCCCTTCGAGGGCAGCATGCGTTTTGCCTACATCGACCAGGACACCCTCACGCACTACCGCAACGCCATCAAGAAGGATGCCGTGGAGCAACTTGCGGCCCTGAGCGAAGCCGCCGGCCTGCCCAATGCTCGGCAGATCATTGCACACGGCGACGCAGCCTGGCGGATCGTGGAAACCGAGCAGGAGCTGGACTGCGACCTGATCGTGGTCGGCAAGCAGGGCGAAAGCGCGCTGGAAGAGCTGCTGGTGGGCAGCGTCACCAAGCACGTGCTGAGCGAATCGCAGTGCGATGTGTTGGTGTCGATCTAGGGGCTGTAGGTAGGGCAGGGGGCCGGAAACGCTTGGCACAGCACACGCGATAACGGTTCTGTCGCAAGCGCCGTGCGGCGTTGGTGGCATCCGCAAGGCCCATGTTGCGGATGATGGCGTAATGGTATTGTTGGCTACCGTTACGCCATTCATCAATCGGCACAGAAGAAGTGCTTCATGATCGACACCGCACAGATGGCCCTGATTCTTGATGCGCTGCCCGACCCTGCCTTCATCCTGTCGCGCAGTGGCAAGTACGTTGCGGTGTTTGGTGGCCGCGACGCGCGTTATTACCACGATGGGTCCGGCCTGATCGGCCTGTATATTTCAGACCTGATCAATGCCGACAAGGCGAACTGGTTTCTGGAGCAGATTGCCCGGGCACTGGCCACGGGAAACCTGCTGGTCGCCGAGTACGAGCTGAGCAACAGGGATGTGAAGGGCCTGCCCGATGAGGGCCCCAAGGACCCCATCTGGTTCGAGGGGCGCATCCAGGCCCTGAACTTCAGGGTGGACGAAGAGGAGGTCGTGCTGTGGGTCGCCAGCAATATCTCCGAACGGCACACACTGGAAGTCAGGCTCAGGGAACTGAGCGATACCGACCAGCTCACCGGTCTGTTCAACCGCAGAAAGCTCGAACATGACCTGAAACTGCACCACGAGTCCCTGACACGCTATCGCGTGCCGACGTCGGTGTTCCTGTTCGATCTGGACAACCTCAAGAAAATCAATGATACCCAGGGGCATCACGCCGGTGATCAGATCATCCAGGCGGTGGCCGAGATATGTCGTTGCGCGCTGCGCGCAACGGATTTCGCCTGCCGCCTGGGTGGCGACGAGTTTGTGGTGGGCCTGCCCAATACCGAGCGCGAGCAGGCGCTGCAGCTTGCCGAGCGTCTGCATGAGCGCTTTCGCAAAGAGCTGAGCCGCTATTGGGCAGGCGACACGGTGGTCACCGTGAGCATTGGCGCAACGGCCATGCTGCCCGAGGACCACGCTTACGAGGACACCTTGAAACGGGCCGATCGTGCTCTGTACGTGGCCAAGAGCATGGGCAAGGACCGGATTGTGTGGCTCTGACGCCAGGGTATGGCCAATGTCAGAAAACCCTTGACCTTCCAGACGTGGCAAGTCGGATAAGTACGCGAACGTTGCTTTGCCCCCGCAAAGCAGGTCGACACTCGTGCGAAAGGCCATGTGATGAACGTCAAACGCGTAACCCTTTTCACTGCGGCGCTAAGCGTCGCGCTCACCAGCGTCGGGTGCAAGGAGACGGCACCCGCGACTGACCCCGCCAAGCCTCCCAGTGTTCCGGTAGCCGAGGTGATCGTGCGCCCGGTAACGCCCCATGCTGAATTCACCGGGTCGCTGACCGCGATCAAGCGGGTCGAACTGCGCCCGCGGGTGGCCGGCTACATTCAGGCGGTGAGCGTGCCCGAGGGCCGCATGGTGGAGAAGGGCAGCCAGCTCTTTGTCATCGATCCACGGCCCTTCCAGGCCGCGCTCGACGCCGCCACCGCACGCCTGCAGGAGGCCCGGGCGGCGTGGCTGCTGGCCCAGGCAGACCATGCCCGAGCCCGGCAACTGTATGCGCAAAAGGTCGTTGCGCGGGACCGGCTCGACAGCGCGATTGCGGCGCTCGATGCGGGCCAGGCCCAGGTCGATGCCGCAAAGGCCGCGCTGGACGCTGCAAAGCTCGACCTGAGCTTCACACGGGTCACTGCACCGATCAGTGGGCGTGTAGGGCAAACCCTGGTCACCGAAGGCAACTACGTCACCAATGGGGTGACGCCACTGACCACCATCGTCTCTGTCGACCCCCTGCATGTGTACTTCGATGTGGACGAGCGCACGTACCTGCGCTCGCTCGCATCAAGCCGCCCTGGCGCGGGCGCGCAGGCGGCGAAGGTGAACGTGGCGCTGGCCACCGACAAGCAGTACGCGCGGCCCGGCCGCGTCGATTTTCTGGCCAACGCCGCCGATCGCAACACCGGCACGCTGCGTGTTCGCGCGGTGGTCGACAACCCCGACGGGCAACTGACGCCCGGTTTGTTTGCCAAGGTGAAGCTTGAGACCGGCACGCCACAGGCCAGGGTGCTGATCTCGGACCAGTCGATTTCGACCGACCAGGGCAGCCGCTACGTACTGGTAGTGGGCAAGGACGACAAGACCCAGTATCGCCCGGTCGAACTCGGCCCGATGGTGGAGGGCTTGCGCGTGATCGAAAAAGGCCTGCAGCCCGGCGAGCGCATCGTGGTCAAGGGCCTGGTGCGCCCGGACATGCAGGTTACGCCGCAGCCCACCTCGATCGAGGGTTCGCCCGTCACGGCGCAGCAAACCCTGGGGGCGGCGCAATGACATTCCCGCGCTTCTTCATCGATCGTCCCATTTTTGCCATCGTCCTCTCGATACTGATGATGATTGCCGGCATCGTTGCCTTCTTCCAGCTGCCGCTGAGTGAGTACCCGGCGGTAACGCCGCCGACCGTGCAGGTGACGGCGTCCTATCCGGGGGCCAACCCCCAGGTAATCGCACAAACCGTGGCCGCGCCACTGGAGCAGGCGATTACCGGGGTCGAGGGCATGCTGTACATGGCGTCGCAGTCTGCCACCGATGGCCGGATGGTACTGACCATCACTTTCGCCCAGGGCACCAATGCCGATATTGCGCAGATCCAGGTGCAGAACCGCGTTTCGCGGGTTCTGCCGCGCCTGCCGGCAGAGGTGCAGCACCAGGGCGTGGTCACCCAGAAGACCTCGCCGGACATGCTGATGGTGGTTCACCTGCTGTCTCCCGACAAACGCTACGACCCGCTCTACATGTCGAACTACGCCTACCTTCAGGTGCGCGATGAACTGTCGCGCCTGCCCGGCATCAGCGATGTGCTGGTGTGGGGCGCCGGGGAGTACAGCATGCGGCTGTGGCTCGACCCGGACCTGATCGCCGCGCGCGGGCTCACCGCAGGCGAGGTGATCGAAGCGGTGCGCGAGCAGAACGTGCAGGTGGCGGCGGGGTCGGTCGGCCAGGCGCCCAACGCCACCGCCGCGTTCCAGGTAACCGTGAACACCCTGGGGCGGCTGACCGATGAGCAGCAGTTTGGCGACATCATCATTCGCACCGGCGACGACGGTCAGGTCACGCGCCTGCGCGATGTGGCCCGTATCGAGATGGGCGCCGACTCTTACGCATTGCGCAGCCTGCTCGATGGCGAACCGGCCGTTGCGCTGCAGATCATCCAGAGCCCGGGCGCCAATGCCCTGGACGTTGCCCAGGCGGTGCGCGAAACCATGCAGCGGCTGGAGGCGAACTTCCCGGCGGGGCTCACCTCGCGCATTGCCTATGACCCCACGGTGTTCGTGCAGGCCTCGCTGGAGTCGGTGGCCATCACCTTGCTGGAGGCGATCATGCTGGTGGTGATCGTGGTGGTGCTGTTTCTGCACAACTGGCGCGCGTCGCTCATCCCGCTGATGGCGGTGCCGGTGTCGCTGGTGGGCACCTTTGCGGTCATGCACCTGATGGGCTTTTCGCTCAACACCCTGTCGTTGTTCGGCCTGGTGCTGTCGATCGGGATCGTGGTGGACGATGCCATCGTGGTGGTGGAGAACGTCGAGCGTCATATCGAGAACGGCGAGGCGCCGGCCCAGGCCGCCAGGCTTGCCATGGACGAGGTGACCGGGCCCATCATCGCGATCACCTCGGTGCTGGCTGCGGTGTTCATCCCCACGGCGTTCCTCAGCGGCCTGCAGGGCGAGTTCTATCGCCAGTTCGCACTCACCATTGCCATCTCGACGATTCTGTCGGCGGTCAATTCGCTGACCCTCAGCCCCGCACTCGCCGGGTTGCTGCTGCAGCCACGCCAGCACGGCATTACGCCCGACCCCCGCAGCCTGCGCGGGCGTGCCCGGCGGTTGCTCGGCACCCTTGGCCGGCCGTTCCAGCGTGCACCGCAGGCCTATGGCAACACGGTGCGCAAGGTAGTCCGGCTCAGCGGCCTGGTGCTTGTGGTGTACGTCGGCCTGCTGGGGTTGACCGCGTTCGGCTTCAATGCCGTGCCACCGGGCTTTGTGCCGATGCAGGACAAGTACTACCTGGTGGCTATCGCCCAGTTGCCCAACGCGTCGTCGCTGGACCGCACCGAAGCGGTGGCCAGGCAGATGTCGCAATTGGCCCTGGCCGAGCCGGGCGTCGAAAGCGTGGTGGCGTTCCCGGGGCTTTCGATCAACGGTTTCGTCAACGTGCCCAACGCCGCGGTGATGTTCATCATGCTCGACCCGTTCAAGGAACGTGCCTCGCCGGACCTGGCTGCAACCGCCATTGCCGGGCGCCTGCAGGCCAGGTTCGCGGGCATTCCCGATGGTTTTCTTGGGGTGTTCCCGCCACCCCCGGTGCCCGGCCTGGGTGCCACCGGCGGCTTCAAGATGCAGGTCGAGGACCGCAGCGGCGCGGGGCTGGAGGCCCTGGTGCAGCACACCCGCATCCTGATGATGAAGGCCACCGAGTCGGGGCAGTTGGCCGGGCTGATGACCAGCCTCGATATCAATGCACCGCAGCTCGACGTGGTCATCGACCGGGCCCAGGTCAAGAGCCAGGGCGTGCGCCTGACCGATGTGTTCGAGGCGCTGCAGGTGTACCTGGGTTCGCTGTACGTCAACGACTTCAACCGCTTTGGCCGCACCTACAAGGTCACGGCGCAGGCCGACACGGACCACCGCATGCAGGCCGAAGCCATCGGCCGCCTGCAGGTGCGCAATGCGGCCGGGGCCATGCTGCCGTTGTCGGCGTTTGTCAGCGTTACGCCAAGCTCCGGCCCGGACCGGGTGATTCACTACAACGGCTACCCCTCGGCGGACATTTCGGGGGGCGCAATGCCGGGCGTGAGTTCAGGGCAGGCGGTTGCGCTGATGGAGCGTCTGGCTGGGGAAATGCTGCCTGAAGGCATGACCTTCGAATGGACCGACCTGACCTACCAGCAGAAGCTGGCCGGCAATTCGGCGCTGTTCATCTTCCCGCTGTGCGTGTTGCTGGCCTACCTGATTCTGGCGGCGCAGTACAACAGCTGGCTGCTGCCCCTGGCGGTACTGCTGATTGTGCCGATGTGCCTGTTGAGCGCGATCATCGGGGTGTGGCTGATGGAGGGCGACAACAACGTGTTCGTGCAGATCGGGCTGATCGTGCTGGTGGGCCTGGCCGCCAAGAACGCGATCCTCATCGTCGAGTTCGCCCGCACCCTGGAAGCGCGGGGGGCGAGTGCGCTGGAGGCGGTTGTGGAGGCTTGCCGGTTGCGCCTGCGCCCGATCGTGATGACATCCCTGGCCTTCGTCGCCGGCGTCGTGCCGCTGGTGCTTGCCAGCGGCGCAGGTGCCGAGATGCGTCAGGCCATGGGGGTGGCGGTGTTTGCCGGCATGCTCGGGGTGACGCTGTTCGGGTTGTTCCTGACCCCGGTTTTCTATGTGGTGATCCGTGGGCTGGCGGCACGTTTCGAGCGGCACACGCCCACAGCCAAGCCTGCCCTTGAGGAGCGCCGTTCATGAGCCTTTGCTATCGAGCTGTTCTGGCGCCCCTGGCCACCCTCATGCTGCTGGCCGGGTGTGCTGCAGTGGGCCCCGACTACGTTGCGCCGTCGCTGCCGGCAACGCAGCTTCCCGCGCGCTTCGATGAGCTGCCTGCCGGGCTTGGCCCCGGCAGCGTCGAGGCCCGGTGGTGGGGTGCCTTTGATGAGCCCGTGTTGACCGGGCTGGTGCAGCGGGCGCTTGCCGCCAACCATGACATCGCGATTGCTGCCGTGCGGCTCGAAGAAGCCAGGGCGATGTTGCGCGAAAGCCGCCAGGGTTTCCTTCCGCGTGGCGGCCCTGCGCTCAGCTACGAGAACCGCCGCTGGAGCGAAGTGCAGACACCGGCTGGCCAGTCGCGGCAGAACGAAACCTATCGGGGGGCGGTCGATGCGTCTTGGGAAATCGACCTGTTCGGCCGCGTGCGCCGCTCGGTGGAGGCCGCACGCGCCCAGGCCGGTTCGCGCGAGGCGTTGCTGCGCGGGGTGCAGGCGAGTGTGGCGGCCGAGATGGCGGCCACCTGGTTCGAGCTGCGGGGCATCGAGGCCGAGTTGGCGGTTGCGGCCGATACCCGCCAAAGCCAGCGCGACAGCCTGAGCATGGTCGAACGCCAGGTGAACGCCGGGGCGGCCACCGAGTTCGACCGGCTGCGCGCCGAAGCCCTGTTGCGCTCGGTCGAGGTGAGCGTGCCCGAGCTGGAGCGTCGGCGTGATGCCTCGGTCAACGCCCTGGCGATCCTGCTGGGCGAGCCGCCGCAGCGGTTCACACCACCGGCCGCCGAGCCTGGGGATCAGGCGCTGGCCCTGCGCACGATCGCCGTCGGCGAGCCCACCGCGTTGCTCTGGAGGCGCTCCGACATTGCCGCGGCAGAACGCGCCCTTGCGGCCGCCACGGCGCAAATCGGGGTCGAGACGGCGGGCCTCTATCCCGAGGTGCAGGTGCAGGGCTCCATCGGTGTGGTCACCGGAAGCCTCGACGGGATGAGTGGCGCGGGCGCGCTGTCGAGCTTTATCGGCCCGATGATTCGCTGGTCGCTGCTGGACACCGGGCGTGTACGTGCCCGGATCGCCGCCAGCGAGGCACGCGCCAGGGAGGCGTTGATCGTGTACGACCAGACGGTAGTGCGCGCGTTGCAGGAAACCGATGATGCCTTCAAGGCCCACGGGGCTGCGAGCAATACCCTGAGGCTGCGATTGCTCGAATCGGCGGCCAACGGTGAGGCGGCGCGGCTTGCCCGGGCGCGGTTCTCGGAGGGCGAGGGCGTCTATCTGGATGTGCTTGAGGCCGAGCGCGCCGATTACGCCAGCCGACGCGCCCTGACCGCTGCACGTACCCGACAACGCCTGGCGGTTGTGGGCATCTACAAGGCGCTGGGTGGTGGCTGGGAAGTCTGCGCGCAGGCCCGGCAGCCGTGCGACGGCGCCTCTCTCTAGCGTTCCATCAGGCAAAAATAATCCCCGAAACCGGGGATTATTTTCATACGGCTTCCACCAGCGTGTTACTGCTGTTCAGTAGCGTCGGGCAACGCATAGGCAATGATGTAGTCGCCCACATCAGGCGAATGGCTCATGCCGCCCGCCGAGATCACCACATACTGCTTGCCGGTCGCCGGCGACTGGTAGATCAACGGTGCTGCCACTGCACCTACCGGCAGGCGGGCTTTCCACACCTCCTTGCCGGTGGCCGAGTCCAGGGCCCGCAGGTAGTAGTCCTGGGTGCCGGCAAAGAACACCAGCCCCGAGGCGGTCGAGGTAGGGCCGCCCAGCGTCGGCATGCCCAGCGGGATCGGCAGGTGGGTCTTGAGGCCCAGGGGGCCGGTGTCCTGCACGGTGCCCAGCGGTACCTGCCACACCAGTTTCTGGGTGTTCAGGTCGATGGCGCTCATGCTGCCGAACGGCGGGGTGTTGCACGGCACGCCCAGGGGGGATTGCAGGATGTCGATTTTTACCCCGCCATAGATGCCCGCCACTTGTGGGCGAATCGTGCCCATGAAGCCCGGCACCTCATCGGTGGAAACCTTGAACTTGCTGGTGTTTTCCTTGGTGACCAGCGCCATGCGCAGCGGTACGCGCATATCGTTGACGAACATCATGCCGGTGTTTTCGTCGATGGAGATGCCACCCCAGTTCATGCCACCCAGCAGGCCCGGCCATTCGATGTAGGGCTTTTCGGTCGGCGGGGTGAAGGGGCCCACATACACCGAGTCCTTGAACATGATGCGGCAGTACAGCTGGTCGAAGGTGCTCACGCCCCACATGGACTTCTCGGTCAGGGGCTCGGCACCAATCACCGGCATGCCCACCGAGTGCGGTTGGGTCGGTGCCAGGTGTTCGCCTTCGGCGGCGGGGGATGTGGGTACGGGCAGCTCCTGAACTTCAGTCACCGGCTGGCCGGTGCGGCGGTCCAGCACGAAGATGTTGCCGGTCTTGGTGGTCTGGATCAGCACCGGGGTCTTTTCGCCCTGGGCGTTCTTGATGTCGTACAGCACCGGTTGCGAGGGCAGGTCGTAGTCCCACACGTCGTGGTGCACAGTCTGGTACACCCACTTGGCCTTGCCGGTCGAGGCATCGACGGCCACCACGGCCGAGCCGTATTTTTCCTTGGCTTGGTTGCGGTCGCCACCCCAGTAGTCGGGCGGGCCGTTGCCGGTGGGCAGGTACACCAGGTTCAGTGCCTTGTCGTAGGTGGGCACGGTCCACACGTTGGGGGTTTCCAGGGTGAACTGGTGGTCGCTGGCGGTTGCGTCCTGGCCTTCAGGCGCACCGATGTCCCAGGCCCACACCAGCGCACCGGTCAGCACGTCGAAGGCACGCACGGCGCCCGACGGCTCCTTGGCGACGATGTCGCGCACCCAGCCGCCGACCACGGTGAGGTGGCCCATTACCACGGGCAGGGAGGTGGGGTGGTAGCGCTTGCTGTTCTCGGTGGGGCCCATGCCTTTTTTCAGGTCGACATAACCGTTGTCGCCAAAGCTCGGGCACAGGGTGCCGGTGTGTGCGTCCAGGGCAAACAGGCGGGCGTCGACCGACGACACCAGGATGCGCTGGCGGCACTGCTGCTCGCCATACGAGGCCTTGACCTCGGCGCTCAGGCTGTCGTCCTTGTCGATGTCGTGGTAGCCCACGCCGCGGCACGTCACGTGCTCGGCGCTGCGCGCGTGCGGGTCGAACTTCCAGATCGGCTTGCCCGTGTCGGCGTCGAGGGCGGTGATCAGGTTTTCTGGCGTGCATGAATACAGCACGTTGCCGATCTGCAGCGGGGTGTTCTCGTCCACGCCGGCACCGGCGCCCGTGGTTCTGCGGCCGGTGCGGTAGATCCAGGCCACTTGCAGGTCCTTGACGTTCGCCGGGGTGATCTGGCTGAACGGCGCAAAGCGCGTGCCCGAGGCGTTGCGGCCGAAGAACTCCCAGTTTTCCGGCGCGGCGGGGGCTTCGGTTGGCGCAGGCTTGGCCGTGGAGGCGAGTGGGGTGGAGATTGCACCGTGCGGGTAGAACGCCGCCACGAAGGTCGCGATCAGCCCCGCGAACACCGCAAAGCCGAAGCGGTTGGCCAGGCGTCGGGTGCTTGCCGAGGTGCCGGGCAAGGCTGCGCCGACCCACAGGCTGAGGGTCAGGATGATTGCCGGTACCACCAGGCGTGGCAGCAGCTCCCAGTAGCTGAACTGGCCGACTTCGTAGAATGCCCACACACAGGTTGCCAGGGCGATGGCTACCGAAAGGGCGATGCTGGCGCTTTTGCGCAGGAACATCAGCGCTGCCAGCAGCAGGTATGCAACGCCTGCGATCAGGTAGTACGGCGAGCCATCGAGTGCTACCAGTTTGAAGCCGCCGTAGATCATCGCCAGCGATACGAGCAGCACCAGCAGGGCAAACAGCACCCTTGCGGTGGTGCCGAGTGCAAACTTCCGAGTTTGCGGTTGATGGTCATCCGTCATTTTTTTCATACGTTCCGTTAGTCAATGGAAAGTGCACGCAAGCTCTGCGCAGGGGTCAAGGCATTCAGTCGGCAGCGGTAAAGATCGAACCCGTGGGGCGTTGCGATCAGCGCGCAAGGGCGTGCGCGATCATTCGATACGGGGGGCGCCGAAGGCTCTGGGAAAGGGTGTTGGCGTTGGGATGGCCTTTGCGGAGTCGGCGCGGTAGGGCTGCCTGAAAACGGTGGCCAGTTTAGGCGGGCGAGGCGGGGCGGATAAATGCTCAAGGTCGAAAAGCATTGTTGGGGAAACAGTAACAATGGGGACGGTCGGTAGGCCGCGTGTGCGGCCCGTGTGTTGCGTCGTTACTGCGGTGCCGCGTTTGCTTCCATGGCGTCCAGCACGCTGTCGATCAGCACATTGCTCATTTCCAGCGATTGCTGTGCGGCAATCAGCAGCGTCTTGAACTGCTCATCGGCGCGTTCGCAGGCTTGGGCGGTGGTGTCCTTGGCGCATTGGATCTGTAGCGACAGGTGGACCAGCGCGTCTTCCAGCTCGATGCCTTCGCACACGGAAAACAGGGGAGGGTGATTGCCGTTGCAACAGCCGAAGGCGGTGTAGACGGGTTTGCGGCGGGTGGTAGTTAGTGGGGGATCGGGGACGATTTTTGTCATTGTGCTGCTCCTAGAGCGGTGGAGCCGTCACTGTCGCTACCAAACGAATGGTGACGGCCATACGCAGGTTGGTAGACCGGGACTCTAGGAACCCAGCGCGCACGAATGCGCCCTGCGTACAGCCGCCATAACACGAAACAGCAGGCACAAAAAAAGCGCCAGCTGAAACGGATGGACGCTTGCACGTCTTAGAGTACTCGGGCTACCAAACCCGACCGCTGGATTTACAGCGGCTCGGAAAGGGTAACGGGGTTTGGGTGAGCATTCAAGGTTTTGAATGGGGGGAAGTGGGGGCTTCCATCTCGGCGTTGGTGCACCCGCTGTCCCGACCTATGCTGCGTTTAAGATCAATGGCTTAGGGCGTAAAGAGTGCAATGCGTTTGAATATCGGTGTGAGCCTTCGACCTGATTCTTATAACGAAAGGATGCAGCTATAGCTCGGTAGCCCACCTTTGCAACAGGCCGCCACAACCCAAAGCAGGCATACTAGCTTCTGGATCAGTAGGTAGCCCCCGCCAGTCCTAAAATCGAGACGGCGGTTCATTTCCAGCTTTGATCTGTGAAAAGACATGGTCTGGATCTGCCTGGCACCAATATCTGAACAGAAGGCGAGGTTCGGTATCCCCAAAATACTGACTCAGGAGGCTCTCGGCGGGGATTAACAATTTAGTTTCTGGCCATTGCTGAGCTAAAACACCTATGTGTTTGCCAGACGAACAAATAATCCACGTCGCCTTGCCTCCACTGATGTCAGGCAGGTAACCCATACCTTGGATCGCTTCGAACAAAGCGCGCAGTGTTACTGCAGGATCAAGCCTGATTGATGTCCTGTGACTTTCCAGATCATCCCCTGCATGCACGCTATCCCGATCAATTTGAATGACCAACATGAATGTTCCTTTTTAGCGTTGTGAGATTACTAGAATGCCAGCGTAGGAATGCCAGCTATCTGTCTACAGTCCGCTTATGGCCAATTGCTGCCGTTAACCACCGGCAGCCTTGGGTCCGTTAGCGACGGCCGAAACCGTGTTTGCCCAGTAATCTCGAATCGCACTCGCCGCTGCGTTTTCTCCAGCATCACCGTGGCTGCTGATGACCCTCTATGAATGACGGGCAGTTGTTTGTTCTTCTGCACCTTCAACTGCTGAACAGCCCGACAACCCCTCCAACTGCACATACTCAATGCGGTGCCGTCCGTTGTTTTTAGCTGCATAGAGCTGCTGGTCCACGGCTTTGATGAAGTCTGTAGGCCTGTCCCGCTCGCCTGGCACCACCGAGCCCGCGCCTATGCTGACAGTCAGGCGGTGGTCATGTGGCGATAGCGCATGCACGATGGACTGCTTGTGGATCAACCGCTGGCAGCGCTCAGCCACTTTACGCGCCACCTCGGCATCGGCTTCGGGCAGCAGCACGATAAATTCTTCGCCGCCATAGCGAGCCACAAGGTCGCGTGGGCCATCCAACGCCAAACTCAGTGTCTGGGCAATCGCTATCAAACATTTGTCGCCTTGAATATGGCCGTACAAATCGTTGTACTGCTTGAAAAAATCGACGTCCAGCAACAGCAGCGACAATGGCCGGCGCTCGCGGCGCGCACGTTCCCACTCCAACTCGAAACAGCTGTCGAAGCGACGACGGTTGGCGATATTCGTCAGGCCGTCCTTGAACGAGAGCACCTCCAGTTCCTTCTGCAAACTCAGCAACTGGTCTTCGGTTTTCTTGCGTTCGCTGATGTCGAACATGAAGCCGATCAGTGCTTCGACTTCGCCCCTGTCATTGCGCACCACGTGCACAACGTCGCGGATCCACACATAGCCGTTGTCCTTGGTCAGCGCTCGGTAGTCCGCCTCATGGTCCACGCCAGCCTTGGATTGCGTCACGCAGAAGTTCACCACATGCTCGCGATCTTCTGCATGCATGCGCATGGCCCAGTCTTCCACGCTCACCCAACTTTCAGGGCTCCAGCCCAGCAACGCCTCGATCTGAGGGCCGATGTAGGTGAACTTCATCGAGGCCCAGTCAATCTTCCAGGGAATCGCCTTGGTCGACTCCAGAAGGGTTCTGTACACCTCACTGTCATTAACAAGCTCGCTTACATCGGACATACACGATAGCCCTCGAAACCCTATGGATAAGCCACTTTAGCAGCCCTGGTAGGGCAAGTACTGCGTACCGAGCCATGGGTCGGTACATGGCGACATGGAAGAGGTTGCGGGCACGCTGAAAGCCCTTCGTATTCTGCCTGGCCGCCAACGGCCGCTCGGTCGGCAACTCACCCACCGAGCGGCAACCCGTTTCACACGCCAGCTTCGCCTATTTCAACGGAACGTAGATATCCGTCTGCCATTGATCCTGCGGTGTTTCGGGAAACACACTCAGGTAATGGAAGAACAATGGGTGATCCCGAAGCTCTTCGTTACTGGAGGGTAGCCAGTCGCGGTAAAGCGGGTAGATGGATTCTCCGATGTAATCAGGCGACCCCGTATGGCGAATCACGGCGCAACGCCCAGCCGGGATGATCCGTTCATGCACGCCGAATTCGTTGGGCAGCACGGCCTCGTCTATCTCGCCGCAAATCGCGAACCTGAAGGCCTCTGCGGGCGTGGTATCGGGATTGTCATAGGGGATGCCAAACGAGCGGCTCACGGCTACTGGCGACTGACCGCTCTGCATGCGCCACTGACGAAAACGACTGACGCTTTGACTGACGAGGCCGGGCGCCCCGCAATGTTCAAGCGCCGCCACGCGGGTTTCGGCGAACGTCACGATACGGATCTGCATGGTGATACTCCTGGAAAAGTGAGGGACAACGAAGACCGCATTCCAGACCTGCCAGCTCGGTGCCTTGGCGAACGCACTCGGCGCCATGCCAAAGGCGCGCCTGAACGCCCTTGAAAAGGCCTCGGGGCTTTCGAAGCCAGCACCCAGTGCTGTCTCCAGCACGGACTGACCCGGTGAACCGACCAGTTGATGCGCAGCGCGCCGAAGCCTCATCAACTGCACATACTGTGCAACCGGCACGCCTACATACGCCGTGAATTGCCGGTGAAAATGAAACACCGAGAAGTTGGCGACGCGGCTCAGTGCATTCACCGAGAGATCGCCCTCGAGGCAGGTATCGATATAGGCGAGTACGGCGTCGAACCGTTTTGCGTAGGCATGGCTGTTGCTTGAGTCGGTCACCGAACAAAACCTCCTGAAGATGCGGTGAGCAACAGCATCCGCCTTTGCCCCCTCGTCGTGCCTAGCCGGGTTTGCTCTGATAGGGGTTGCTTCCCTATGCAAGCTGAGCCAGTTCCCGCGCCACCATCGCCGCCTGCTGTGCACTGGCAACATTGGTAAACCCCATTACCAGCCCGTGTCTGGGCGCACCTGCCAGGTACCACTGCGATAGCGGCTCCACCGCCAGCCCGGCGGCCCGTGCGCGCTTGGCCAGTTTTACATCGTCCACGCCGGGCAAACCGGCTACCAGGTGCATGCCGCCTGCCTGGGTATCGATCAGCAAACGCTCGCCCAACTGCTGCTGCAATGCCTCGATCAGCCATTGCCGGCGCCGGGCGTACAGATTGCGCATCTTGTTCAGGTGCCGCGCAAAGTGGCCTTCGTTGATAAACGCCGCCACGGTGGCCTGCAGCAGGTGAGGGCAGTGGTTGTGCAGCCGGTCGGCCTGGCGGGCGAAGGCCTCGCACTGCTGCGCCGGCACCACCAGGTAGGCCAGACGCAAGCCGGGGAACAGCACCTTGCTGAAGGTGCCGGTGTAGAGCACGCGGCCCTGCTGGTCGAGGCTCTTGAGGGCGGGCAGGGGCTTGCCGCGATAACGGTATTCGCTGTCGTAGTCGTCCTCGATGATCCAGCTGCCTTGCCGGTTGGCCCACGCCAGCAGTGCCAGCCGGCGCGGCAGCGACAGCGACACGCCCAGCGGGCTCTGGTGGGTGGGGGTGACCACGGCGAAGCGTGCATCCGTCGCGCGGGCGATGCCCTGTTCCACATCCAGGCCCTGGTCGTCCACGCTGACGGGCACCAGCTGCGCGCCGGCTTCCTGCAGGGCGTTGCGGGCCATGAAGTAGCCGGGTTCCTCGAGCCAGCAGCGGTCGCCCGGCTGCATCAGCGTATGGCAAATCAGGTCGAGGCAGGCGCGATAGCCGGCGCACACGAACACCTGCTCGGGGCGGCAGGTGATGCCCCGCGAGATGCCCAGGTAAGTGGCAATCGCCGCCCGTAGCGGTGCGTGGCCGCGTGGGTCCGGGTACACCAGGCTTTCCAGGCCGCCTTGACGCAGTTGCCGGCCGGCCAGCCGCGTCCACAGCTTGCGCGGGAAGGCGTCCAGGGCCGGCAGGCCCATCTGCAAGGGCAGTGGCAGCTCGCCGGAATGGGTGGTCGGGTAGGTGCTGGCGGATACGCCAGGGCCTAGCTGGGGTGGGGCAACCGGGGTCAGTTGCGGGGTGACCACCGTGCCGGCGGCGCCGCGCGCCATCAGGTAGCCTTCGCCGATCAACAACTGGTAGGCCGCCTCCACGGTGCCCCGCGCCAGGTTCAGCTCGGCGGCCAGGGCGCGAACGGCCGGCACGCGATCACCTGGGCGCAGGCGGCCGTCGGCGATGGATTCGCGAAAGCGCTGGTAGAGCTGGCGATAGATCGGCGCCTGCTGGCTGCGGTCCAGTTCGAAGGAAAGCATCTTGGCCTAGTCGTTTATTCATTTTTCGGCCCTGTAGCTTAAGCCATTGCTTGCTTAAAGTGGGCGCTCTTGAAAAGCGGACGACGACCATGGCCTACACCCTTCAACACCTCGAAAGCCACGCAGCCTTTGAAGCCAGCTTTGAACTGATGCGTGTACTGCGCCCGCACCTCAACGACCTGGCCGACTATGTGGCGCAGCTGCAGCGTCAGTCGGCGCAGGGCTACCGCTTGTTGGCGGCGTGGGAGGGTGAGCAGGTGGTGGGCCTGGCGGGCTACCGCCCGCTGGAAAACCTGTTGTACGGGCGCTTCATCTATGTCGATGACCTGGTGGTAAGCCCCGACCTGCAACGCGGCGGCCTGGGCGCGCAGTTGCTGAGCGCCGTGCGTGACGAGGCGCTGCAGCGCGGTTGCGATCACTTCGTGCTGGATACCGGCCTGCACATGCCGCTGGCCCAGCGCTTCTATTTTCGCCAGGGGTTGCTGGCCCGTGGCATGCACTTTACCCAAAGCCTTAAGCCGGGGAGCCCGCAATGAACAACATACTGCTGCTCAACGCCAGCCCGCAGGGGGCGGTGTCCCATGCCAATCAACTGGCGCTGGAGCTGGTCGCCACCTTGCGCCGGCGCCACCCCGGGCTGCAACTGATCGAGCGTGATCTGGGCGCGAGCCCGCTGCCCCCGCTCGATACCGATTACGCCCGCGCCCTGACCACCCGCACGCCATTCGACGCACCCACTTTCGCGGTGTCCGAGGCGTTGATCCAGGAACTGGAGCGCAGCGATGTGCTGCTGATTGCAACGCCCATGCACAACTTCATGCTGCCGGCCGCGCTCAAGCTGTGGATCGACTACGTGCTGCGCATTCACCGCACCTTCAGTGCCGGCCCGCAGGGCAAGTTCGGTTTGCTGCGCGACCGCCCGGCGTACGTGCTGGTGGGGTCCGGTGGCATTCACCAGGGCGAGGCGGCGCGCCAACCGGACTTTCTCACGCCGTACCTGCGCCATGTACTCAACACCCTCGGGCTGTTCGACCTGCACTTCACCTACCTGCAGGGCCTGGTGGGCAGCGAGGAGGCGGTGCGCACGGCCGTCGACGCCGGCCGCGCGCGCCTGGCGCTGGAGCCCTTGTTCAATCCACAGGTTTGCGCCTGATCCCTTTTACTTCACTGGAGTTTCACCATGAGCCAACTCAGACTGCCGTTCGCTTCCCTGTCGCCTGAGGCCTACCAAGGCCTGCTCGCCACCAACAACGCACTGGCCGCCAGTTCCCTGGGCCTGCCATTGATCGAACTGGTGTACCTGCGCATTTCGCAGATCAACGGCTGCGCCTTCTGCCTGGGCAAGCATTCGCAAACCCTGCGTGACAGCGAGGTGGCGCAAGCCAAGCTCGATTGCCTGGCCGGCTGGCGCATCAGTGGGCTGTTCAACGAGCGCGAGCGCGCCGCACTGGCCTGGGCCGAGACGCTGACCCATGTCAGCGAAAAGGGCGCACCCGATGCGTTGTACGAGCCCTTGAAAGCCCATTTTTCCGACGTCGAGATTTCCGACCTGACCTTGGCGGTGGCGTTGATGAATGCGTTCAACCGGCTGGCCATCGGCATGAACCTCTGAGCGCGTTCTACTGTTGTGGGTGCAAGCGCCGGCACGGCATCATGGCGGTTCATCAATCAGGACAACGCCATGGCCACCCCGACGCTTCATCTGATGTGCGGCAAGATCGCCTCCGGCAAGTCGACACTGGCCAAGGCCCTGGCAACCGAACACGCGGCGATCTTGCTGAGTGAGGATCACTGGCTCTCCAGGCTGTACCCGCAGCAGATCCACTCGGTGGCCGACTACGTGCGCCTTGCCCGCCAGGTGCGGGCGGTGATGGGGCCGCTGGTTACCGACATGCTCAGGGCGGGCACCAGCGTGGTGCTGGACTTTCCGGCCAACACGCCTGCCGATCGCCAATGGCTGCGCGCCCTGGCCGACGCCGCACAGGTGCCGCACTGCGTTCACTACATCGAGGCAAGCGATGAAACTTGCCGGGCCAGGCTGCACCTTCGCAACGGCCGCGCCGAGCATGAGTTCGCCGCGACCGACGCCGAGTTCGATCTGATCACCAGCCACTTTCGGGTGCCCGACCCCGAGGAGGGGGTCAAGATCGGCGTTCACCGGCTCTGACCCTCGGCGCGCACAACTCAGTAGAGTTCGATCAACTGCCGGTCGATCGTGGCACCCGGCATCATCTGCAAAAGCCCGGTGCCCAGTTCGTCAGCCGCGGCTTGCAGTGCCTCCAGGGGCATTGCAGGCAGGCTTTCGAGGATGAACCACATCTGTTCTGCATCGGCGTCCAGGCGCGTTCGGGTTCCCTGGCGCCAGTTCCAGCGCCGACACGTCACACCCAGGTCGTCGCGCCAGATCACTTCACCCTTGTCGGGCGATTCGTTGGCGGCGCTGCCGTCCTTGATGGTGTCGAACAGCTCCGTACCGGTGGCAACGGTCAAACGCGGCACACCTATGTAGGCAGCGAAATTCTCGCCGCCGACCGGCACGGCGAACCTGAGGCTGATGGCGTTGTACAGGTCGACAATGGGGTCGATGCTCGGCAGCACTGCATCGCGCAGCACGCGCTTGCGCAGTGCCTCGGCCGAGCACGGCGTGCGCTGCGGCTTGGCGCCGAACAGCCGGAAGGTGTGTGCCCATGCCGCAAGGTGCGCCTCTGCCCAGTCCGGGGCGCCGGCTGTGACCGCCTCACAGGCCTGCGTCAGGGCGTTGGTCGCCACCTCGGGCCGGGTGATCGGCGTGGCTTTGACGCAGATGCTCATGGCACGAAACCCAGGTGCTATCTCTGCAATCTGCGGGTCAAGAACAGGCACGACAAACGACATGTATTTCTCCAGAAGGCAGGGGGAGCAGAACAGGTGCGCATTCTTGAACGGGGAGCCGTATCAGATCCAATGATTAGGCCTCATGCCTTATCAGTTCTTCTTATCCTGCAGATGGGGTGGTGCACGCACCTGTGTATTGCACACGCTCGGCGACTTGTATGATGTCGGCCGGTTTTGGGCTTTGCAGCAAGCCCTGTTCAACGGAGTGGCAGTTGCAATGATTGTGGTAGTCGAAGGTATCAGCGCCAGTGGCAAGACCACCTGGTGCACAAGTCACGCCGAGCAACAGTTGATTGCCGAAAACGGGCGTTTTGAGAACGAGCCCGATCGCGCGGCAGATCCGCTCGGGGCGGCTGCGTTCTGGGCCGAACGCAACGTCGATCGCTGGCAGGCGGCGCTGGCCATGGAGCAGCGCCGTTCGCGGGCCGTATGCGACAGCGACCCGCTCAAGCTGCATTACATCTGGAGCCTGTGGCAGATCGGCGAGGCCAGTGAGCGCGACTGGCAGGTGGAACTGGACGCCACCCGGCAGACCTTCGCGCAAGGGCGCATCGGCTTTGCCGATGCCTACCTGGTTGCGCGCATCGACCCACAGCTGGCACGGGAGCGGGCCCGGGCCGACAGCACGCGTCGGCGCAGCAGGTTCGAGCTGCACGTGCGCCTGCAGGAAGCAGTGCTGAACTGGTACGGCGCCATCGAGCAGGTGCTGCCCGGCAGGGTGCAATTCGGTTTGCCCGCGCAGTTGCCCACGTTGCAGCGCCTGGAAGGGCGCTATGCGCTGGAGGCCTTTGACCAGATGATCGCCTCGCTACCCAGGCCACGGCATGTTTGACGACTATCTCAAGCGCTGGCAACTGACTGTCGATGGCGAGCCGTTCGACTCGCTGAACGGCACCCTGCTGCCGGTGCGCCAGCAGGGCAGGCCAGCCATGCTGAAGATTTCGCACGTTGCCGAAGAACAGGCGGGGAGCCTGCTCATGGCGTGGTGGCAGGGCGAGGGGGCAGCGCCGGTACTGGCTCACGACGGCCAAGCCCTTCTTATGGTGCGCGCGCAAGGTACGGATGCACTGACGCAGATGGTCAAGGACGGGCACGACGAGCAGGCCACGCGCATCCTGTGCGCGGTTGCCGCCCGCCTGCACGCACCGCGCGCCACGCCCATGCCCGCCCTGGTGCCACTGGAGCAGTGGTTCGAGGGGTTGTGGCACGGGGCCGACAGGCACGGCGGTCTTCTGCAGCACTGCGCCAGCACCGCCCGCGAACTGCTGGCTGCGCCGCGCGATGTGGGGGTACTGCATGGCGACATACACCACGGCAACGTGCTCGATTTCGGCGCAGCCGGCTGGCTCGCCATCGACCCCAAGGGGCTGTATGGCGAGCGGGGCTTCGATTACGCGAACATTTTCTGCAATCCCGATGGTGAGCAGGCGCTGGTACCGGGGCGCTTCGCGCACCGGGTCGAGATCGTCGCCAAGGCCAGCGGCATGGAACCTCGTCGGTTGTTGCAGTGGGTGCTTGCGTGGACGGGCCTGTCGGTCAGCTGGCTGCTCGAAGACCATCTACCGCCGGGCGGCACCCTTGAGGTGGCGAAACTGGCCGCAGCGGGGCTCGGTTATATGGAGTGACTGCGCTCCATATGGATCGATTGATGGAGCGCTGTCGCTCCGTTTGCGGTTGATATGGCACATTGCCATGGATAGTCTTGCCGTCATCGCCACACGCAAGAGGCCCCCATGAACAGTCCTGTCTCCGTACCACCGAAAAGTTTGGGAGCGCACTTCAGTGACAACCTCAGCGCGGTACTTGCCATCGGTGGCAAGCAACGCGAGGACGGCCGGCCAGGCCCTGTCACTGCCGCCTGCATTCAACGCGAAACCGGCATCGCTCGCAGTACGCTGAGGGCATTGAAGTCACCTCGCGAGCAGCTCGACCCCAACCCGGACCTGCACACGCTCAGCCGCATTGCCGATGCACTGGGGGTACCCCCTGCGTTCCTGCTGATGCGCCCGCAAGACTGGCTGGCGCTGGGGCAGGCGGTGGGTGGCAGCCGCGATTACCTGGCAGCAGCAGTCAAGCTGCAGAGCGAAGGCAAGCTCGAGCAGGGCAACCCGGTCGAGAAGGTGCTGCGCGAATGCAAGGTGCATCCCGACGTGCGTCCCATCGGCGTGGGTGCGTCGCCCGAAGTCAGCCGTGTCAATGCCCGTGACGAATGGCGCCGGCGCAGTTGCCTGAAACTGGACGCACTGATGCTGCGCCAGGTGCGCTCCGACCAGCCCCGGGCCTGGCTGACAGCCATTGCGGGGGCCTTCGTCAGCCGCAGCACCCCGCATGCCCCGACCATCATCGACTGACCCCTGGTCATCAAAGGAACCCCCCATGTCAATGATTCAAGATGCCGACCTGGCAGACGTAATGATGAGCGCGAGCAGCGACGATATCGGGCTGCTCATCGATGTGATCACCGACAGCGGCAAAGGACGCATCTCGTTGTCGTCCTCGGTCTGCCGTCAGTTGAGCGCTGCCAAGGAGCGTGAGATCACCGACCTTGATCGCGGCCTGGTGGTCGAGGAACTCACGCGCTTTGGCGGCAACTCGCTGATGAACGTGTTTCGCGGCGGCAGCGGCGTGCCCTACAAGGAACTGCTCACCGACGTGGCCTCTCACGTCGGGGTTGCCAAGAGCGGCCTCGGAGACTGCGCCAGTATGGAGATGGCGATCATCGCCAAGGTGGTCGAGCAGTCGGTGGGGCGCATGAGCGAGGACGACAAGAAGACCTTCTTCGAATCGGTCGGGGCGGGTTACCGGCCGGGCATGGGGCCCACTGCACTGGCAAGCTTGATCGCCAGCCTCAGCGCCTCCGGGCTGACCTCCTACCGCCTGGCCGCGGTAGTGGCCAGCGCGACCATGAGCAGCCTGGTGGGACGTGGCGTGATGCTGGCAGGTAGTGCGGGCCTGGGCAGGGGGCTGGCCGTGCTCGCAGGCCCGGTCGGCTGGGCCATCACGGGTCTGTGGACCGCGTTCGACCTGGCCAGCCCGGCCTACCGGGTAACCGTGCCCTGCGTTATCCAGATCGGCCATATGCGCCAGAAAATGCTGGTTGCCAAGATGTGCCCCGCCTGCGGTACAGCGGTTGAGGCATCGAGCCGGTTCTGCGGCCACTGCGGCGTACGCCTGGGTGAAAGGGGGCTGGCATGAACACCACGATCTCGCCGCTCGAATTTCTGCTGACCAATGCCATCTGCGTTGCTGCCGGTGCCGTTACCGTACTGGCATTGCAATGGGCGGGCAGGGCGGCCTACCGCAGCGGGCAGCGCAATGCGCAAGACCCCGTGTAACCCTGGCCTGTCGATTACAAGGAACGATCATGTATAGGAATGAACACGTGGCCCGGGTGGTCGCCCTGACCCAGAAGACCGCATCGATCAACCTGGATATCCAGAAGTTGACCCTCGACATGCAGTGGTACGACGCATTCGACTGCGAGCACGCCAGCGCTCAACTGGCCCAGCGCAACCGCATCACCCTGGATATCAAGCAACGGCTCAATCAGCTCAGCGCCACCCTGCAGAGCACCAGCCAGAGCAAGCAGGCCTGCCAGGGCGTGGCCGGTGGCTGGCTGTCGGGCCTGTGGCGCTCCACCGAGCAGAAGGTGGCGCAGCACCAGGCCAGTGAACTGGACAAGCGCCTTGCGATGCTCGAGCTGTCGCGCAAGGAGGCCCAGGCCGAGCTGGCCAGCCATGAGCCTGAAGAGCGCCGGCTGGCGGCGAGCTTGCGCCGGTATCGCCAGTTCAATCCGCTGGAAGCAACGGCCACCATCGCCGGCTTGAACGAGGAACTGGCGCACCTGCACCAGTTGATCGAGCATACCCGCAGTGCCAGCGAAAAATGGGAAGCCATGGCCGGCGACGTGTCGCGCCAATGGGAACGCCAGCAGCGCCAACTGCAGCAGATCGACAACGACATCGCCAAGGCGCAAGGGTTTGAATGGGCGCTCTCGAATGCGTCGAGCGGCAGGGAAAAAGCGCTCATACATCAAGAGTGCGAGAGCTTCTTCGAAAACAGCAAGCCGGGCATGGTACTGAGCGGGTTGAATGCCAAGCGGCGCAAGCTCGAGCGGGATATCGAGAAAATCCAGGAACGCCTGCGCGACATCACACGGCTGATGGAAAACCACATCGAAACGCTCATCCTCGATGGCAACAACCTGTGCTACCTGCCTTCGGAGAACGGCAAAGGCACCTTCATCGGGCTTGGTGCACTGATTGCCTTGGTGCCGGTCCTGTGCCAGGGGTACAAGGTGACGGTGATCTTCGACCCGGGCATCTATGCACGGGTGTCGAGCAACCATGCCGGGCTTCAGGCGCTGTTCCCCGGGGCCAAGGTGGTGGTGATGCCCCGCGATGTGAAAGCGGACGAGGCCCTGCTGGCCGCTGCCGAGTTCGACCAGGCCGCCTACATCGTCAGCAATGACCGGTTCGCCGACTACGCGGAAAAATCCGCGGTCAAGGAGCGACGCGTGTTGACCCACCTGATCCACCCGCATTCGGTACAGATCCAGCAGTTGCAGGTCAACGTGCCTTACTGACCTGGCTGGGCTCAAGCGGGAGCTCAACTACAGGCGTGCTGGTGGGCTGCTGCTGGCCGACGATCGTGCGCGGTGCATCAGCCAGATCGCGTTCGCAGGTTTGCTGGCGCTGCGCGCCAGTTCGCGGGGCAAGGCCCGCTCCTAC
>NZ_DLNW01000026.1:33613-89914 GCF_002478435.1 Pseudomonas sp. UBA7500
AAGCGGTCGCAGAACCTGCGTGCACGGTGCATCAGCCAGACCACCCGCAACCCTCGCGCCTAACCCTCGGCAGCCCCTTCCAGAATCCTCGGCCCCGGTCCATCCTGCCCCAGCGCATCCCCCGGGTTGCGCAACGGGCAATCATCCAGCGACAGGCAGCCACAACCGATGCAGTTGTCCAGGCTATCCCTCAATGCCTCCAGCGTCCGGATGCGCGCATTCAGGTTCTCGCGCCAGGCCGATGACATCTCACCCCACTGCGCCGCCGTCAATTTGCTGTTGGGCGGGTAGCGGCTCATCGCGTGCTTGATCTCTTCCAGCGGAATCCCGGTGCGCTGCGCCACCTTGATGATCGCGATGCTGCGCAGCACCAACGCCGGAAATCGCCGCTGGTTGCCGGCATTGCGCGTGCTGGCGATCAACCCCTTGGACTCGTAGAAGTGCAAGGTGGAAATCGGCACGCCACTGCGTCTGGCCACCTCGCCGATGGTGAGCGAGCGCGCACCATCCATCGTCTTTTCTGCCGCCACGTGTGTTGACCTCAAGTTAAGTTGAGGTTTTATAGTCCGGCCCGATCTTTCCTGCAACCGCTTTGCCGTGCCGATGCCAGCCGTCGGCACGGGATGCGCTGTGCAGCGAACACACCACACCGATGAGCGGAGCAAAGATGGGCAAGAGGATGCTGTTGGGAGGGGGCGCCGCTGTTGTGTGCGTGCTGGCCGTCGTCATGCTGCTGACCAGAAAGGACTCGACGGCGCACGCCACTGCGGCGTGGCCGGTGACCAAGGTCGCGCTGGCCACCGTCACCTCGCGTGAGGCGCCCCGCCAGACCTTCGCCGCCGGCGAGCTGGAAGCCGCCCACCAGGTGCAGGTGGCCGCGGAAACCACCGGGCGCATCACGCGCATCGCCTTCGAGTCGGGGCAAAGGGTCAAGGCCGGGCAACTGCTGGTGCAGCTCAACGATGCCCCCGAGCAGGCCGACCGGGTGCGCCTGAGCGCACAGCTGCGCAATGCCCGCACCCTGCATCAGCGCATCGGCAAGCTGCGCACCGCCAATGTCACTACCCAGGAGCAACTCGACAACGCCACCGCCGCCGTGCAGATGGCCGAGGGCGAACTGCAGCAGGTCGATGCACGGATTGCGCAGAAGGCGATCCGGGCCCCCTTTGCCGGCAAGCTGGGCATCCGCCGCGTACATCAAGGCCAGTACCTGAATGCCGGTGACGCCGTGGCCAGCCTGGTGGACGCCACGCAACTGCGGGTGAACTTCTCGCTGGCCGAGCATGCCGCCCCGGGCTTGCAGGTGGGGCAGACCGCCGCCCTGGCGGTGGATGCACTGCCGCAAAAGACCTTTGCGGCGCGCATCAACGCCATCGACCCGATGGTGGGCAAGGCGCGCGCAGTGTGGGTGCAGGCCACCCTGGCCAACCCGGACGGGCAGTTGCAGGCCGGCATGTACGCCAGCGTGCAGCTCGCGGCGGCGCAGCCGACCCGGGTGATGGCCGTGCCGGAAACCGCCATCACCTATACCGCCTACGGCCAGACCGTGTTCATTGCCAACCACGACCCGGAACGCGGCCTGAGCGTGCACCGCGTGCAGGTGACCACCGGCGAGCGCTGGAAGGGCCAGGTGGAAGTCACCTCCGGGCTCAAGGCGGGCGACCGCGTGGTGGTCTCGGGCCAGCTCAAGCTCAGTGACGGCATGCAGGTGGAGCAGGTGGCCAATGACACGCTGCACAACGCCGACGGGGGCGACGCCTCATGAGGTTCACCGACAGTTTTGTGCGTCGCCCGGTGCTGGCCCTGGTGGTCAGCAGCCTGATCGTGCTGGCCGGCCTGTTCGCCCTGGGCAAGCTGCCCATCCGCCAGTACCCGTTGCTGGAAACCGCCACCATTACCGTCAGCACCGAGTACCCGGGTGCATCGGCCGAACTGATGCAGGGCTTCGTGACCCAGCCGATCACCCAGGCGGTGTCGTCAGTGGAAGGCATCGACTACCTGTCTTCGTCGTCGGTGCAGGGCCGCAGCCTGGTGACCCTGCGCATGGAGCTGAACCGCGACTCGACCCAGGCGCTGAGCGAGACCATGGCCAAGGTCAACCAGGTGCGCTACCGCCTGCCGGACAAGGCCTACGACCCGGTGGTCGAGCTGTCGGCCGGGGATTCCACCGCCGTGGCCTATGTGGGCTTTGCCAGCGACACGCTGTCGATTCCCGAACTCAGCGACTACCTGTCGCGGGTGGTCGAGCCGCAGCTTTCCGGTATCGACGGCGTGGCCAAGATCCAGACCTTCGGTGGCCAGACCCTGGCCATGCGCCTGTGGCTGGACAGCGAACGCATGGCCGGGCGCGGCGTGACCGCCGCCGAGGTGGCCGATGCCGTGCGCAGCAACAACTACCAGGCCACGCCCGGGCAGGTACGCGGCCAGTTCGTGCTGGCCGACATACGCATCGATACCGACCTGACCAGTGTCGAGGCCTTTCGCGACCTGGTGATTCGCAATGACGGCACGGCGCTGGTGCGCCTGCGCGATGTGGGCACGGTCGAACTGGGCGCCGCGGCCACCCAGACCAGCGCCACCATGGATGGCCGCCCGGCGGTGCACCTGGGCCTGTTCCCGACGCCTGCGGGCAACCCGCTGGTGATCGTCGACGGCATTCGCAAGCTGCTGCCGCAGATCCAGCAGACCCTGCCGCCAGGGGTCAACGTGGCGCTGGCCTACGAGACTGCACGCTTTATCGAGGCCTCGATCCAGGAAGTGCTGCACACGCTGGTCGAGGCGATCGTGATCGTGGTGCTGGTGATCTGGTTGTGCCTGGGCTCGTTGCGCAGCGTAGCCATCCCGGTGCTGGCGATCCCGCTGTCGATGCTCGGCGCGGCCGGGCTGATGCTGGCGTTCGGCTTCAGCCTCAACCTGCTGACCCTGCTGGCGATGGTGCTGGCCATCGGGCTGGTGGTGGACGACGCGATCGTGGTGGTGGAGAACGTGCACCGCCATATCGAGGAGGGCCAGACGCCGGTGGCCGCCGCGCTGGTCGGTGCCCGCGAGATCGCCGGGCCGGTGATCGCCATGACCCTCACGCTGGCCGCCGTGTATGCCCCTATCGGCCTGATCGGCGGGCTCACCGGCACGCTGTTTCGCGAGTTCGCCCTGACCCTGGCCGGGGCGGTGATCGTCTCGGGGGTGGTGGCCCTGACCCTGTCGCCGGTGATGAGCTCGCTGCTGCTCAAGCCCGGCCAGCAGGAGGGGCGCATGGCCAGGCTTGCCGAGAAGGTGTTCGGCGGGCTGGCCAGCGCCTACGGGCGGGCACTGGCGCACTCGCTGTCGCGTCGCTGGGTCAGCGGTGGCGTCGCCTTGCTGGTGTGCCTGAGCCTGCCGTGGCTGTACCTGCAGCCGCAACGCGAGCTGGCGCCACCCGAGGACCAGGCCGCCGTGCTCACCGCCATCAAGTCGCCGCAGTACGCCAGCCTCGACTATGCCGAGCGCTTCGCCAGCAAACTCGACCAGGTGATGCACAGCCTGCCGGAAACCACCGACACCTGGATCATCAACGGCACCGACGGGCCGGCCAGCAGCTTCGGCGGCATCAACCTCAGCCTGTGGCAGGCCCGCGAGCGCTCGGCCGATCAGGTCCAGGCCGACCTGCAGCAGGCCGTGAGCGAAGTGGAGGGCAGCAGCATCTTTGCCTTCCAGGTGGCCTCGCTGCCAGGCTCCAGCGGTGGCTTGCCGGTGCAGATGGTGCTGCGCAGCGCGCAGGACTACCCGGTGCTGTACCAGACCATGGAAACCCTCAAGCAGCGTGCCCGCGACAGCGGCCTGTTCGCGGTGGTGGACAGCGACCTGGACTACAACAACCCGGTGGTCAAGGTGACGGTCGACCGCGCCAAGGCCGCCAGCCTGGGCATCGGCATGCAGGCCCTCGGCGACTCCCTGGCCGTGCTGGTGGGCGAGCAGTACATCAACCGCTTCGCGCTGTATGGCCGCTCGTATGACGTGATCCCGCAGAGCACCCAGGATCAGCGCCTGACGCCCCAGGCGCTAGAGCGCCAGTATGTACGCAGCGAAGCGGGGCAACTGGTGCCGTTGTCTGCCGTGGTGCGGCTGCAGATGACGGTCGAGCCCAACCGGCTGCTGCAGTTCGACCAGCAGAATGCGAGCACGCTGCAGGCCATCCCGGCACCGGGGGTTTCCCAGGGGCAGGCGGTGGCGTTTCTGCAGCAACTGGCCAGCGAACTGCCGCCGGAGTTCAGCCATGACTGGCAGTCCGAGTCGCGCCAGTACGTGCAGGAAGGCAATGCGCTGGTGCTGGCGTTTCTCGCCGCGATGGTGGTCATCTACCTGGTGCTCGCGGCCCAGTACGAAAGCCTGGTGGACCCGCTGATCATCCTGGTCACCGTGCCGCTGTCGATCTGCGGCGCACTGTTGCCGCTCGCACTGGGCTGGGCCACCCTCAACATCTACACGCAGATCGGGCTGGTGACCCTGATCGGGCTGATCAGCAAGCACGGCATTCTGATGGTCGAGTTCGCCAACGAGATCCAGCTGCGCGAGAACCTCGACCGTGCCGGGGCGATCATCCGCGCCGCGCAGATTCGCCTGCGCCCGGTACTGATGACCACCGCCGCGATGACCTTCGGCGTGATGCCGCTGCTGTTCGCCAGCGGCGCCGGTGCCAACAGCCGTTTCGGCCTGGGTGTGGTCATTGTCTGCGGCATGTTGATAGGCACGCTGTTCACCTTGTTCGTGCTGCCCACGGTGTATGCCTGGCTGGCCCGTGATCATCGCGTGCACAGCCCGCGCAAGCAGCAACTGGAGGAGGCCGAGCAGGGCCTTGCGCTTGGGCACAGGGAGGCAAGGCCATGAAGGTGTTCAGCCGTTATCCGCTGTTGCTGGGCGCCGTGGCGTTGCAGGGTGCCTGCAGCGTCGGGCCGCAGTATCACGCCCCCGAGGTGGCGCCCATTCATGTGGTCAGCCCGCAGGCGCAGGCCTTCGCTGCGACGCCGGTGCAGCCGACGTCAGCCTGGTGGACCTTCTTCGATGACCCGCAGCTGGAACGCCTGATCGCCAACGCCCTGGCCCACAACCACGCCATCGAGCAGGCGCATGCCAGCCTGCTGCTGGCCCGTGCCCATGTGGATGAACAGGCGCTGGAGCGCCTGCCGACGGTGACCAGCAGCGCGAGCTACCAGCGCAGCCTGGCACAGCAGGCCAGGCAGGGGCAGCCGCCGGCCCGCAGCCTGTCCGAATCGTGGCGGGCGGGGCTGGACCTGCAGTGGGAGCTTGACCTGTTCGGCCGCCTCGATCACCTGGAGCGCGCCGCCCAATCCCGTGCGCAGGCCTCCGCGGCCGACCTGGAACAGGTGCAGTTGAGCATCGCGGCCCAGGTGGCCCAGGCCTACTTCGAGGCCCAGGGGCTACGCCAGCAAGGGCTGCTGGCCGAAGAAGCGGTGCGCAGCTGGCAGGAGACCGTGCAGTTGATCCAGGCGCAGTTGCACGCCGGCGCCGGCCTGCCCGAAGCGCTGGAGAGCGCGCAGAGCAACCTGCTGCTGGCGCAATCGACTGTGGCGCCACTGCGCAGCCAGTTGCAGCGGCGCCTGTACCGGCTGCAGGTGCTCACAGGCCAGCGCCCCGGCAGCTTTGCCATCGCGCTGGGTGACATGCCGCCGATGCCATTGGCGCGCCAGCTGCCACTGGGGGATGTGGATCAGCTGATCCGCAACCGGCCCGATGTGGTCCAGGCCGAACGGCTGCTGGCTGCCCGTGTGCAGGATGTGGGCGCTGCCACTGCCGACCTGTACCCACGTTTGAACCTGGGTGGGTTCATCGGCTTCTTTGCCTTGCGTGACGGCGACCTGGGCAGTGCGGCGCGGGCGTTCGAGCTGACGCCCGGCCTGACCTGGCCAGCGTTCGACCTGGGCTCGGTGCGGGCGCGCCTGCGCGGTACCCAGGCGCTGGCCCAGGGCGAGGCGGCGCACTTCGAACAGGTGCTGCTGGTGGCGGTGGAAGAGGTGGAGGGCGCAGTCACGCAGTTGGCCGAGCACCAGCGCCACCTGCTCGGCCTGGTGCAGGCGGCGCGGCATGGCGAGGCGGCGTTCGCCATCGCCCAGCAGCGCTATGGCGCAGGTTCGGGCAGCTACCTGGCGGTCAAGGACAGCCAGCGCGACCTGTTGCGTCTGCGCCAGGACATCGCGCGGGCACAGGCCGCCTCCTATGGCAACGCCGTGAACCTGTACAAGGCCCTGGCCTGGCGCGCGCCTGCCGGCAGGACGCTTAGCGCAAACACCCTGAACAACTGATGAGGACCGCTTCGTGGATACTGCAACTTCACTGCTGATGTTTCAGATGGTACTGGCCGCAGGGTTCACCCTGTGGTTGAGCATCGCCCTGGTCAACAACCTGCAGGCCTTTGCCAGTTCGGCGGCGGCCGTCGGGGGCACGCTGTCGATGGCGCCCCTGCGCCAGGCACCGGCGATCGACCTGCCCCTGTGCTCGCGGGCCATCCACTCGCCCGCCGTGCACCGGGCGGCATTGATGGTCGTCGTGCTGCTGCAGGCGGGGGCGGTGCTGGCCGCCTGGGCGGGCTGCTACCATCTGCTGCTGGGCAGCGGCCTGGACGCAGCCCGGCCCTGGTTGAACCTGGCGCTTAGCGCAGCCCTGGGCTTTCTTTTCGCCATGCTGCTCGGGGGGCTGTGGTTCGGCTACTGGATACGCCAGGAGGGCCTGCAGCTCACTCACCTGGCGCTGGTGGTGTGGGTGGTGCTGCACTTCATGGTGTTCAACCTGCAGTGGGCCTAGTGCGCCGCTGTCACCCCAATCGGGCCACCCTCGCGTGGCCTTGATGCCCTATGGTTTGGCCAGCAGCCCGCGCAGCAGCAGTTCCAGTGCGCCGGTGCTGCGCGCCAGTCGCGCATCGCCGTCATCACCCTGGGCGATCCACACCGCAGCCTCGGCCAGGCTGCCGTAGACCAGCGAGGCCAGGGCCTGCGGGTCGGCCTCGGCCACCACGCCTTGTTCGATCAACCGTTCCAGCAGTGCCTGGATCGACGCGATGCAATGGCGTTGCGCGTCCGTCGAGGTGCCCCCCAGCACGGCTGGGGCATCGCGCAGCACGATGCGCTGGTAATCCGGCTCCAGCGCCATTTCCAGATACGCCCGGCACCGCTGGCGAAAGCCTTCCCAGGGCGTCTGGGCAGTGTCGGAGAGCGCCTGCAGGCGTGCATCCATCTCGGCGTCGATCGACGCCACCACGGCCGCCAGCAGCCCCTGCTTGTCGCCGAAGTGGTGATACAACGCGCCGCGGGTCAGCCCGGCCTGGGCGGTCAGGTCATCCATCGAGGTATCGGCATAGCCGCGTTCGCTGAACACGCTGCGGGCGGTGGCGAGCAAGGTGGCGCGGGTTTCTTCCATTTCGGCACGGGTGCGGCGAGCCATGGGCATGTCTCCTTACATACGGTGCGTATGATTATTTACATTCGGTGCGTATGAATATACGCTTTTTATACATACATGCCGTATGTAACTTGTCGCGCCGCCGTGTCAGCGGCCAATTCACCGCCCTGGAGCATCAGATGGCCAACCCTTATCGAGACCTTTTTGCCGCGCCGGGTGCCCTGGGCTTTGCCCTGGCCGGGCTGCTGGCGCGTACCGCACTGCCGATGACAGGCATCGGCATCATCACCTTGCTGTCGCAATTGCGTGGCAGCTATGCACTGGCCGGGGCAGTGGCGGCGGTCTTCGTGCTGAGCTATGCGCTGTTGTCGCCACAGGTATCGCGCCTGGTGGATCGCCTCGGGCAACGCCGCGTATTGCCTGCGGCCACCGCCATCAGCCTCCTTGGGCTGCTGCTGGTGCTGGCCAGCACCTGGCAACGGGCTGGCGACTGGGCGCTGTTCATCGGGGCGGTGCTGGCAGGGTGCATGCCGAGCGTGTCGGCGATGGTGCGTGCGCGCTGGACGGCCCTGTACCGTGGCCAGCCGCAGCTGCAAGCGGCGTATTCGCTGGAGACGGTGTTCGATGAGGTCAGCTTCATTGCCGGGCCGCCGCTGTCGGTGGGCCTGGCGGTGGTGGTACTGCCCCAGGCGGGCCTGCTTGCGGCCGCACTGTTGCTGGTGCTGGGTGTGTTCGCACTGGTCATCCAGCGCAGTACCGAGCCGCCGATCCAGCCCCGGGAAGCTGCCGGGGATCGTTCGGGCTCGGTGATCCGCCTGGCCAACGTGCGCCTGCTGACCCTGCTGATGGTGGCGATGGGCATGATCGTCGGCACCGTGGATATCGTCAGCGTGGCCTTTGCCGAGCAACGCGGCCAGCCGGCGGCGGCCAGCCTGGTGCTGTCGGCCTATGCCGTGGGGTCGTGCGTGGCGGGGCTGCTGTTCGGTGCGCTCAAGCTGCAGGTGCCCTTGCCGCGCCTGCTGTTGCTGGGTGGGCTGGCAACCGCTGCCACGACCCTGCCGCTGTTGCTGGTCGCCAGCCTGCCGGGCCTGGGTGTGGCGGTGCTGGTGGCGGGGCTGTTCTTTGCGCCGACCCTGATCGTGGCCATGACCCTGGTCGAGCGGCTGGTGCCCGAACATCGTCTGACCGAGGGCATGACCTGGCTGCTGGCCGGCTTGAACATCGGTGTGGCCGTGGGGGCGGCGGTATCGGGGCCGGTGGTGGATGGCAGCGGTGCACGGGCCGGCTTCGGTGTGGCGCTGGTGGCCGGTGCCCTGGTGCTGCTGGTGGCTGTGTGGGCCCACCGGCGCCTGGTTGCACGGGCGGCGACGTCGCAGCCCGCCTGAATCAGCTGGCTACATGGCGCCAGTGCCAGGGCTCATACACGTAGCCTGCGCCATTGTCGGGCGGGTACGACAGCTCGAAGCCATAGGTCGCTGCGTTGCGGGTCAACCATCTGAATGCCGGTGTCGCTTCGAATTCGGGCTCCAGGTCGGTGCAGCCGGGGGTGCCTATGTCGACGGCACGCCCGGTGTGATGCTCGCTGAAGAACGGCGGGGCCGAGACCGCAAGGATCTGCTCGATGCTCTGCCCCTTTTCCAGCTTGCGCTGGATGATGGTCTTCTGCCGTTCGACGCTTCTGAAGGCCGACACCAGGTAAAGCGCCACGCCCTCGGCACCGGCAGCCGCTTTCAACTGGCGCCAGGCCTGAGCGGCCACGGCGATCAGTTCGTGCTTTCGGTTGTCCTGGCCGGTCTCGGCCCACTGCAGCAGGCTGGCTTCGACGAACTCCTGCAGATGGCGCTCGATCACCGCGTTCAACGGTATGCCGAGCTGTTCGAGCATCTGCAATGCGGCGGGGGAGTAGGGCATGGGGCTGACCTGGGCAGTGGGTATCAATCCAGCCTAGCAGTGAAGGCGTGGTGCAATGGGGCGCCGTCCTTGAAAAACCGCTCCGGGCGGCAAGGTGCCAGGGCCGGCGACGTCTTGCCCTGCATGATCTCCTCGCTGGCCAGTTGGCCGACCACAGCCGCCAGCACCACGCCGGGGTGCATGGTGCACACGTAGACCCCGGCAACCGAGGGCAGCGGGCCGATGATCGGAATGCCATCGGCAGGCATCGGCCTGAGCCCGATGCAGGCCTGCTGCGTCTGCAGAGCTGTGACGCCATCGAGCTCGTTCCGGATGACCTTGGCGGTGCGCAGCGCCAGGGCTGCGGGCTGGTTTTGCGGTGCGTCGTCCAGGTAATCCTCCGCTGCCAGCAGGGTACCGTCGTCAGCCTGGCGCACCTCCATGTCCGGGCTGGACAAAATGCTGCGCACCAGGCCCGAAGGTGCGGCGTAGCGGATGAATATCGCCGGCGAGGCCAAAATGGGCAGCGGCAGGCCGATAGCCTCGGTCAGCGCCGCAGTGCCGGTTCCCGCAGCCAGCACCACCATGTCCGTCTCGATGATGCCTGCCGCTGTCTGCACACCCGTTACCCTGGTGCCATGGGTTGCAAGGGCCACCACCTGCGTGTGAGTGAGTACCGTTGCGCCCTTCGCTCGGGCGCCGGCGAGCAGGGCATGGGTGGCCTTTACCGCGTCCAGCGCGCCTTCATCGGGCGCATGGCTGGCCTGTAGCGGCGGGTGGCGCAGGTTCGGCTCCAGCTCGCGGATGCGCTCGCGACTCACCAGGGTGGCAGAGGGGCTGGGCGCCTGCACACCGTAGGTCAGGGCGCCTGACCAGCGAATGGCCAGGCCCGGCAGCTCCGACTCCAGGCGTCGGTATTGCTCGATGGCGGCACCGCGCAGCGCCGCGATGGGGTCGGTGGCGCTGTGGGAGGTGTTGATCCAGGCGAACGAGCGTCCGGTCACCCCGCACGCCACATCGCCAGCATCCAGTACCGTCACCTCTGCGCCTTTGCCGGCCAGGTGATACGCCAGGGACGCACCGACGATACCTGCGCCAATTACCACGATTCGCTTGTTCAATCACACACTCCGTTCAAACAGGTTCGCCTTGCCGATGCGTTACTGGCCCTTGCACTGGGCCAGTACCACCTGGCAGGTCCTGGGCGTGCCACCGGAGCGGCTGGCGTAGCGCATGCAGTTGTCCATGGATTTCTTGCGGGCCTGGCCCAGGGTCGAGCCCCAGGCCAGGCCGCCTTCGCCAGCGCTGGGCACCGCCTTTGCGTAGCAGTTGGAACCCTGGGCGGCATAACGATTGGCGGCCGTCTTGCCGGCGCAGCCGCCGGTCAGCAGCAGGGCGAATGCAAGCAGGCAGGGCAGGCCCCATGACAAGCGGCCAGGCACTGTTTTTGCGTTCATCCCGGTTCCCCTGTGCAACGGTCAAGCGACGTGAAAAAGGGGGGTGTTCCAATGGAATACCCGTGGCAGGCGCGGCTGGCCATCGGGTGGTGGGCGGTGCGTTCCTGGCCGGGGAAATCCGGCCGGGAACGGCGCGCCAGAGCCGTTCGAGTCAGTCGACTCGGCGAGCATACCTCACGGGCGCGAGGTTTTCACGGTCAGCACTTCGGTGTACACCACGTCGACCGTCTGGCCGACCTTGAGGTTCTTCATGCGCGCCTGCAGTTCAGGGTCCTCGACCTTCACCACCTTCACCTTGCCCTGGGGCGGCAGCAGGGTCACTTCATGGGCGTTGAGGTCGATGGCGGTGATCTTGGAGGTGACGCGCACCTGGCGGAAAGCTTCGCCGCCCGGGTTGGGGTTGTCCTTGGTGGCGCGCACGGTGCCGGTCTCGTCGGTGACCTTCGGCGCGCCGCCCTCACTGGTGTTGAGCACATAGGCCACGGCACGGGTCACCGTGATGTCGACCTTGTCGCCCACCTTCAGGTTGTGCAGGTCCTTGGCCTGTTTGGTCAGCTGGATAGGCACCTGGCTGTTGTTCGGGCCTTCGATCGTGACCCGGAAGTTGCCCGGGTCCACGGCCAGCACCTGGGTGCTGATGTGGTCTTGCAGCGCTTCGCTGCCCAGCGGCAGTTCGGCGGCGTGGGCCGCAAAGCTGGCAGTGGTCATGAGTGAGGCGAGGGCAACGGCGTGGGCGAGGGAGCGAATCGATTTCATAAGCCTGCATTCCATGTAATGGCTGAATGAGCGGAACAACGCATGACGCAACGTGCGTGGATCACGCGCAAAGCATAGCCACTGATTGCGGATATGCCCGTTAGACGCCGCCCTGCGACTGCACCTGGCCACGCATCGCGGCCTCGATGAATGGCGCCTTGCCGGCCAGGTACTCGCCGATACCGTCACGATTGGTTGCTTCAAGCTCAAGCTTCAACGCCTGGTAGCGCTGGCGAAGGTCGTCATCGCTGCGCAGCAGGTCGCGAAAGCGCAGCATCCAGGCAATCTGTGGGTGGGCCTGGGCACACACGTGCACCTTGTGGGTACGGATACCGTCGACATCACGACGGTAGAAGTGGTGGCCCGGCGACAGGTCGGAGCCGCGCACGTACCCCAGAGCCTGCATGTGGGCGTGGCGTGCTGCGGTTTCCCGATGCGCCTGGACCACCACCAGCACGTCGATCTCCGGCTTGGCGGCAAGGCCGGGTACGCCCGTGCTGCCCACATGATGGATGTCGATCAGTTCACTGCCAAAACCCTGGGCGATGCCTGCCCTGGCGGCCAGGTAGCGCTCGGGCCATTGGTTGTCGTAGGGGCGGATCTGGCTGGTCAGCTTCATTGCGGTGTTTCCCTGGGAGTCATATTGGCCAGTCGCTTACCCGCGCGTTCCAGCGCTCACGGTGGCGTTCGCGCCAGCCGCGGCTGCCGGAATCGAGCCAGGCGAGGGTGGCCTGCACACTGTCCTGGCTGATGATGAAGCTGTCGATATGGTTGACGATGGTCTCTTCGGCCACATGCAGCAGGGCCAGGTAGTCGTTGAAGCTTTCGGCCAGCACCACGTATTCGTCGCCTTGCTGGCGGCGGCCGGTCCAGGCGGGCAGGGCGGCGACCATCGCGGCCACCTGCTGGCGCCCCTCGCGCAGGTCCAGCAGCAACAGGCTGGCGCCGCCGTCACGCCCGATCGGCAGCAGGCCGTGGGCAGGGTAGCCAGGGCGCTGGCGTGCGCGTTCCAGCTCGTAGGGGTTCGACTCCCATTCGCCGTCCAGGTCCAGCCCGTACAGCGAGAAGCTCATCAACTCGCGTTCGCCGCTGGCCAGGGTGACCGCCACGTCGTACTCGAGGTAGGCGCCGTTGCAGGTCGTGAGAAATTCACGGTAGTCAGCCGGCAGGGGCGCGCCAAGGCTGGCCTCCAGCTGTGCAAGCGCAGCGTCGCTGGCGCCTTGCCGGGTGTCTTCGAGCATCAGCCCGCGGTAATCGGTCATCAAGGTGGCTCGCTGTACAGGGGCGGCAGATGATGCCGCGCATGGGCGCCGCAGGCAAACGGCGCGGGTGGGGCCGCACCGTCTGCGGCATTACGCGGCCGGGGTGCCTTGATGAAAGGTCATCTGCCAATGGCCATCGAGCCTGCGCCATACCGAGCTGCGCAGCGACGCGGTGTCGCTGTGGCAGGTATAGGTCACCAGCGCAACGTCCGGCGCCAGGGGGCGTACCTGAAAATCGCTGATCGTGCGCACCCTGAATGCCTGGACGGGCAGGCTGGAGAGCACATCCGCCTTGTGCCAGGCCTTGCCGCTGGCGCCAATCTCCATGAAGTCATCGGCCAGCAGCGTCGACAGCAAGGCCGTGTTGCTGCGTACGTCCTGCTGCAGCAGGCGTTGCTCCAGGTAGTGCAGGGTGGCTTCCAGCTCGCCAGCGGGTTGCGTTGCGGGGCTGGCGTCGCCGCGGCGCTTGCGCCATTCATCCTGCGTCAGCTCCCAGGTTTCCTGGGGCATCGGCCCACTGACGAAATTGCCGGGCTGCACGTGCAGCAGGTGCATGCCCTCGCGCAGCGATATGCGCCGTGACGCCAGGTTGCTCACGGCCTTGGGCACCTGCAGGGTCGGGCGATTCAAGGTGTCGAACCAGAAGCGGTTGATCACCTCGCACACCTCGCGCATGTAGCCCTTGCCTTGCCACTGCGGCGCCAGCCAGAAACCGCGGTGGTTACCGGGGGTATCGTGCAGCGACACGCTGCCGATGCACTGCAGCGGGTTCTGCACCAGGCGGATCATCCAGTGCCATTCCTCGCCACGCGCCATGGCGGGCAGCGCCAGGTCGCGCACATACGTCAGTGCGCCGTCGTCCGGGTACGGCCAAGGCACGCGGCTGTCGAGATAACGCACCACCTCCCACTGCGGGAACAGTTGCTGGATCGCCGCAGCGTCGCTCAATTGCAGGGGCGTGAGCTGCAGGCGCGCGGTGGTGAAGGTAGGGATGCGGTTCATCTTGGCCTCGAAGCGGTAATGCATGGGGTGGGCGAGGGTGGGCAAGGTGTCGGTACCGAGGGTAAACCAAACCCATGCGCCAAGGCGATTGGATCGCGCAGGCCGGCACGCTGTAGCATGTGCGCCACGTTGGGCGCGACGCGCAAGGGGCGCGCCCTCACCACGCAATGACCATGGGGTGCGCATGAGCGACAACCAACCCTGCCGCGCCTGCGGCAACGTGATCCTGGCAAGCACCGCAGCGCGCACCGGCGGGTTGTGCATGCCCTGCAAGGGCGGCTACCGGGAGAACATCGAGAACGGCAAGCGCTACGCCCAGGAGCGCAAGCAGTACCTGGCCAGCCCGCAGGCGCTGTACTGGTCTGGGCTGGTCGATCGGGTGTTCCGCACGCCCCAGGGCTTTGCCGGGCTGGCACTGGCCGAGCAGCACTATTACGCGGTCAACGTGCTGCAGGGCGAGGTGTACAACGGCGGTTTCGACCAGTACTTCGGCAACTCCTCGGGCGATCACTATGCCAGCGCGTGCGCGGGGCTGCGTGAACTCGGCGCGTTGCAGACCCTCACGCTGCTGGAGGAGGCCAAGGGCCTGTTGTTCGGCGCCCAGGCAGTGCCTGCCGAGCAGGGCGAGCGTCAGTTGCGTATGCCCACCTATGCCGATGAGCCCGACCTGGCCTGCGAGGCCGCGCTGGATGCACTGGATACTCGCTTCTACCTCGACCCCGACCAGCTGGAGGAGCGCCTGGTGGCGTATGCGCGGCAACAGCAGCTGTTTGCCGCCGATTAGGTTTCGGGATCCTGTTCTGCCAGGGGCGCGCGGTGTCAGTCGTTGCGGGCCTGCACGGTATCCAGTACCAGCTCCATGCCCTGGGACATCAGCGCGCTGCCCGCGCGCAGCGGTTCGGGTGGCCCAATCGGCTTGAAGCCCAGCGCGGTGTACAGGTGCATGGCAGGGCTGTCCTGAATCGTGACCCCCAGCCGTACCCGCTGCATGTCGTGGCGGCGGGCCCAGTCCAGCGCTGCCTGCAGCAGTGCCCGTCCGGCGCCGCGCCCGCGGCAGGCCGGGTCGACCCACATCTGGAATATCTCGGCAACGCCGGGCCCTGCACCGGCCAGCTTGCACCACACCAGCCCACAGGGCGCTTCGCCCTCCAGCGCAACAAACGCACGGCCCTGGCCGGAGCTTGCCGCCGCCTGCAAGCGCGCCGACCAGTCTTCATCGGTGCGCGTGGCCTCCGAGCCGTAGGTGCTGCCGAACGCATCCGGCGAGTCCTGCAGTGACTGCAGGCGCAGGTCGCGGTACAGCGGCCAGTGCGAGGGTTCGAGTGCTGTTGTGGCGATCATGCTGCTGTTCACCTTATCCATTGGTACTGCCTCAAGGCGTGTGCAGGGGTTCGCCAGCGGCTGCGGTGCGGTCCACCACGCGAATACTGTCACGTCCACCGCGCTTGGAGGCGTAGAGCGCGCTGTCGCTTTGTTCGATCAGGGCCGTGAGGCTGCCCGGCGGCTGGTCGAACAGGTTGGCGCCGATGCTCAGGGTCACTGGCGCAGGCGTGGGGAACAGCTGCGCGGCGGCCTGCCGGAACTGCTCGCGCAAGGCACCGCCCAGCGCCAGGATACGTTCGGTGGGGGCGTTGTTGAGCAGAATCACGAACTCATCGCCACCCAGTCGCGCCGCCAGGGCGCCGGTGGGCAGCACCGCGCGGATCATCTCGCTCAGGTCGACCAGCAGGCGGTCACCGGCGCTATGCCCGAACAGGTCGTTGACCAGCTTGAAGTTGTCGATATCGATCAGCAGCAACGCTCCGGGCCGCGTGGCAGACACGTCTTCGAGCAGGCGCGGCGCACGGACTTCCAGGGCGCGGCGGTTGTACAGGGCCGTCAGCGGGTCACGGGCGGCCAGGCGGGCGATGCGTTTTTCTCGCCGGTAGCGCTCGGTGCCGGTCATCGACAGCGCAATCAGCATGATTGCCATGGCGCCTTCCACCAGCGAGATCTGGATGATCTGGCCGCGGAACGCCGCCAGGTCGATCAGCGTGCCGGGCACCACCGCCGTGATCGCCTTGGCCACGTAGAACAGGCCGTGCATCAGCAGCACGTAGCGCAGTTGCACCGCCCCCACGCTCAGCGACTTGCCATGCGGGCGCAGCAGTGCGCTGGCCTTGAGCGCCAGCAGTGCCACCAGCAGCGAGTTGACCAGCAGCATCAGCTTGGACCATTGCGGCTCCTCGGGTACCACCAGCAGCGCGAGCCATACCACGAAGACCAGGTACCAGCCCCGCGACAGCTGCGTTTGCGTGAAACGCCCGACACCCAGCAGGAACAGCCAGTGCGCCGTCACCAGCAGGCCATTGGCGAACCAGATACCGATCAGCAGCAGGCCGCTGCTGCGCAGCAGCGCAAGGGTACAGCCCACGGTGATGGTGGCGAACCCGGCACTCCAGAACAGCAGCGAGGGTTCACGCACGCTGCGCCACTCGATCGCCAGGTACAGCGCGGCGGCCGCGGCGAGGGCGATCGTGATGGTGAGCATCGTGGGTGGGTCTAGCGCCATGGCGAGCGGGCCTGCATGAAGTGCACGGAAAGCGGCGATTGTAAGCGTTTGAATCGGTTTTTCGCAGTGCTTGCGCGAAGCGTTTCAGCCGGCTGTCGCAAACCTGGGCCAGCCTGTCGCGGGCAGTGCAAAAGACCCTATCGACCCTGTGGCCAATGGTCCTCGATTACGTACCACGGCGCCTTCGAAGCCACCTCCACATGGCGCTGCCTGTCGAACGTCAGGGGTGAGTCCAGGGTGCCCAGCGCAATCGAGATCCAGTCGGCATGGTCCCCCTGTGAGCGCGACCAGAACAGCGATGAACCGCAGTCGCCACAGAACTGGCGCGCCACCGACTCGGACGATGCGTACGACTTGAGCCGCTCGCCTCCCTGCAGCAGTTGCAGGTCGTCGCGCCTGACGCTGGCGTAGCTGGCGAACGCCGCCCCGTGGCCCTTGCGGCACTGGCTGCAATGGCAGTGCGAAACCGCCTTGAGGGGCGCGCTGAGCTGATAACGGATGGCGCCGCACAGGCAGCTGCCCTGGTACTGGTGTGTCATGGAGGGTCCAACCCGGTTGCTCGCAATACAGGGCCGACAGTCTAAGCTGATCCCTTGCCCGTCATGCAACACACCCTTTTGCCACCCTGCACCGAGGCCCCGCCCTATGCCGTTGTTTCGCCCTCCCTACGCCAGCGCCCTGGCGCTCTGCCTGTCCTTCGCCTGTACCGGCGCCATCGCTTCCCCCGCCCAGGACCTGCTGGAAAAAGCCAAGGCCGAGCAGTCGAGCTACCTGGATACCCTCAAAACCCTGGTATCGGTGGACACCGGTACCGGCACCCAGCAAGGCCTCACCGACATCGGCGCATTGCTGGTCAAGCGCCTGGAGGCCCTGGGCGCCACGGTGCAGACCAGCGCCGCCACGCCCTCGGTGGGCAACAACATCGTCGGCACCTTCAAGGGCAGCGGCAGCAAGCGCTTCATGCTGATGGTGCATTACGACACCGTGTTCGGCCCCGGCACCGCCGCCAGGCGCCCGTTTCGCATCGAGGGCGAGCGTGCCTATGGCCCCGGGGTGGCCGACGCGAAGGGCGGGGTGGCGATGATCCTGCATGCGATCAAGCTGCTGCAGGATGTGCGCTTCAACGACTACGCCACCCTGACCGTGCTGTTCAACCCCGATGAAGAAATGGGCTCGCTCGGCTCCCGGCAGATCATTGCCGAGCTTGCGCGCAAGCATGACTACGTCTTCTCCTACGAGCCCCCGAACAAGGACGCGGTGACGGTGGCCACCAACGGCATCAACCAGCTGCTGCTGGAAGTGCGCGGTCGCTCGGCACACGCCGGCTCCGCCCCTGAAGACGGGCGCAACGCCTTGACCGAGCTGGCGCACCAGGTGGTGCAGCTCAAGGACCTGGGCGACCCGGCCAAAGGCACCACGGTCAACTGGACCCTGGCCAAGGCCGGCGAGAAAGCCAACATCATCCCGGCGCTGGCCACCGCCGAAGCCGACATGCGCTATGCCGACCTGTCCGAAAGCGACCGCGTGCTGGCCGACGCGCAACGTATCAGCCAGGCCCGGCTCATCGCCGACACGCAGGTCACGCTGACCCTGCGCAAGGGGCGCCCGCCGCTGGCCAGAAATGAAGGCTCCGCCGCCCTGGCCAGCACTGCCCAGCAGTTGTATGGCCAGATCGATCGCAGCCTGGAACCCATCGCCATGCGTTTTGGCACCGACGCCGGCTATGCCTATGTGCCCGGCAGCGCCACGCCGGCGGTGCTCGAAACCATGGGCGTGGTCGGGGCCGGGTTGCACGCCGACGATGAATACATCGAACTGTCCAGCATCGCGCCGCGCCTGTACCTGACGGTGGCGATGATCCGGCACCTCTCGCAGTAGGCTGCACCGCGCCCTCCCGGCACCCGGGAGGGCGGGCGGCTTCAGCTGTGGTTGATGTCGCGGTCCTTGGTCTCGGGCAGGAAGAAGGTACCCAGGATGGCGGTCATCACCGCGATCACGATCGGGTACCACAGCCCGTAGTAGATATCCCCCGTGGCCGCGACCATGGCGAACGCCACCGTGGGCAGGAAGCCGCCGAACCAGCCGTTGCCGATATGGTAGGGCAGCGACATCGAGGTGTAGCGGATACGCGCCGGGAAAAGCTCCACCAGCCACGCGGCTATCGGCCCGTAGACCATGGTCACGTAGATCACCAGGATGGTCAGCAGCAACAGCACCATGGGGTAGTTGGTCTTGTTCGGGTCGGCCTTTTCCGGGTAGCCGGCGTCCTTCAGGGCCGCGCCCAGGGTGGCGGCGAAGGCATCGTTCTGCGTCTTGAAGTCGGCGGCCGGCAGGCGGCTGCCGTCGAAGCTGGGCACCACCGTGCTGCCGATGCGCACCTGCGCCACGCTGCCGGGCTCGGCCTTTTCGTTCACGTAGGGGATCGCGCGCTTGGCCAGCACGCTCTTGGCCACGTCGCACGAACTGGTGAAGCGCGCCTTGCCCACCGGGTCGAACTGGAACGAACACTGCGCCGGGTCGGCGACCACCGTCACCGGGTTGCGTGCCTGGGCACTGAACACGTCGGGGTTGCCGTACTGGGTCAGCGCATGAAAGATCGGGAAGTAGGTCAGCGCCGCCAGGATGCAGCCGGCCATGATGATGCCCTTGCGCCCGATGCGGTCGGACAGGCTGCCGAAGATGACGAAGAACGGCGTGCCGATCAGCAGCGAACCGGCAATCAGCAGGTTGGCGGTCTGCGGGTCGATCTTGAGCGTCTGCAACAGAAAGAACAGCGCATAGAACTGCCCGGTGTACCACACCACCGCCTGGCCGGCGGTACCGCCGAGCAGCGACATGATCACCACCTTGAGGTTGTCCCAGCGGGCGAACGACTCGGTCAGCGGCGCCCTGGATGCCTTGCCTTCGGCCTTCATCCGGTTGAATACCGGCGACTCGCTCAGTTGCAGGCGGATGTACACCGACACGATCAGCAGCAGAATCGACAGCAGGAATGGTATGCGCCAGCCCCACGCCTCGAACGCCTCGGTGCCCAGCACGGTACGGCACGCCAGGATCACCAGCAGCGACAGGAACAGCCCCAGCGTGGCGGTGGTCTGGATCCACGAGGTGAAAAAGCCGCGCTTGCCGGGCGGTGCGTGCTCGGCCACGTAGGTGGCGGCGCCGCCGTATTCACCGCCCAGCGCCAGGCCTTGCAGCAGGCGCAGGGTGATCAGGATCACCGGGGCCGCCACGCCGATGCTCGAGTAGCTGGGCAACAGGCCCACCACCGCGGTGGACACGCCCATGATCACGATGGTGATGAGGAAGGTGTGCTTGCGCCCGATCATGTCGCCCAGGCGGCCGAACACAATGGCGCCGAACGGCCTTACCGCAAACCCGGCGGCGAAGGCGAGCAGGGCGAAGATGAAGGCAGTGGTTTCGTTGACCCCGGCAAAGAAGTGCTTGGCGATGATCGCCGCCAGGGAGCCATACAGATAGAAGTCGTACCACTCGAACACGGTGCCCAGGGACGAGGCAAAGATGACCTTGCGTTCCTCTTTGGTGATCCCGCGCCTGGGCGCACTGCCTGTGGAAGTGCTGTCGATTGTCGCCATGAGTTTTCTCCGGATTGTTGTTGTAGGCCGGAACACCCACTGCCACTTCACCCAAGCCCTGGGGCTGATGTCATCGGACTACGCAATGCGCACAGACACCTCGCAGCGCTGCCCGCTCGTTTGAAGCATAATCAGCTTCGCGCAGATATCCACTCGCCGACGGTTGGCCGGACGGCAGGAGGGGGCTGCAATAACCAGACGTGATGAGAAAGGGACACGCAATGCCGCAAAATGCTGACGACTCGTTCTACGACCGCGCCGACGCCCATATAGAGCTGTCCAACGAGCAGCTCGGGCAGGTCCAGGACCTGGGCAAGGTGAGTGCCTCGATGATGTTCGGCACCACCCGGTTCAATGCCTGGGTGAGTGCGCGCAACTTCAAGTCGGGGGAAGAAATGGCGCAGGCACGCGAGGCGATGCTCACGTACTTCTGCGACCAGTACCGGATGATGCTCGAAGACAACCTGGACGACCATATCAACAACTTTGCGACATACATGCAGGGTTCGGCCAAGTAACGCGTTGCCCGCTTCGCCGGCAACGCCGGCTCCTACAAGGAAGAACCGTTATGGCAGGTGAATACAATCTGGCGCTGGTGATTGCCGCGGCGCTCAGCGCGCTGGCGGCCGTGCTGCACGTGGGTACGATCATCGCGGGGCCGACCTGGTATCGCCTGTTCGGGGCGGGTGAGCGCTTCATCCGGGCGGCGGAGGCGGGCCGGACCTTTCCGGCGGTGGTCACGGCAGCGATTGCGCTGGTGCTGCTGAGCTGGGCGGCCTTTGCATTGTCGGGGGCGGGCGTGATCGCGCCGCTGCCGTTGCTGCTGCCGGCGTTGTGCGCGATCACGCTGGTGTACCTGCTGCGCGGTATCGCCGGGCCCTTCGTGCTGGCCAATACCGGGCGCAGCCAGCGCTTCATCGTGGTGAGCTCGCTGGTGTGCCTGGGGTTCGGGGTGGTGCACCTGGTGGGGCTGGTGCAGGTCTGGGGCCGCCTGGGCTGATCCGCGAATGGCCGGGCGGGGGCGCCGGGCCGGTGCCGCCACCCGGTCGGCCTCAGGCCTGTGCAGCCACACTGGCCATGAACAACCCCAGTTTTTTCTGGAAGTCGGCCACCTGCTGGTTGCCGGTATCCTCGTTGCAGCGCAGCTCCCATTTCAGGCGTGATACCTGGCGCTGCACCGCATCGCACTCGGTATCCAGTTGCACCAGCCGGTTCAACTGTTCGCTGCGTTGCCCGGCCTGCTGGCTCAGCTCCACGAACCGCCAGGATTTGCCCGGCTGGATGTGGGTCTTGCGATAGCTGACCTGCAACGTGGGGCGTTCATCGTGCAGGTTGAGGTTGAGGTAGAACTTGATCTGCTTTTTCAGCACGCTCTGCAGGTTGAGATCGTCCACCACCTCGCGACGGCCGCTCAGGTAGTCCTCGATGAACGGCAGGTTGTCGCGGTTCTGCTCACTGAAAGTCGCCGGTTCGATCAGTGCCGGGGTCAGGTTGACGGCAATCTTCTCGAATTCCAGAAAGTAGGTGTGGATGTCGTCGAGCAGCGCCTTGCGCTCGTCGTGAAGCCGCTGCAGGTGCTGTTCGCTGTCGTGCAGTGCCTGGGCCAGCGCCGGCGATGTCTTGTCCGGGCTGTGCTTGCCCTGCAACGAGCGGAAGGCATAGCGGGCGAGGAAGTCGGACAGTGCCTCTTCCCCTCGGGCCGCCAGTGCCACTGCCTGGGCCTGCAGGTCGGCGGCCGCGCCCTCGAGGTCGCAATTGCGGAGCTTGGTCAACAAGGTGGTGAGTGTCGCTTGATCCATATGCAGCCCTCCCTTTGGCTGCCTCGCACAGTACTGCACCTGAGCGCCGGCCTGCCAGTGTCGGTGAAGCAGGTTGTTTCGGCGGCAATCATAAAAATCCACCGCAAGCTAATGAGAAGTATTACCATGCACGACTCCCGTCAGCCTGCGTCCCGGAACCCTGCCGATGCATCCACTTTCCAGCACCCACCATGCGGTGGGCGAACTCTACGTTCAACACCACAGCTGGTTGACGCAGATGCTGCGCCGCAAGCTGGGCAACCGGGAGCAGGCGCTGGACCTGGCGCAGGACACCTTCGTGCGCATCCTGCGCAGCGAGGCACCGCCGGTGTACCGCGAGCCGCGCGCCTACCTCACCACCGTGGCCAGCCGCCTGTGCATCCAGTACTTTCGGCGCCATGCGCTGGAGAAGGCCTACATGGAGTCGCTGGCCCATCTTGAACCGGCGCTGGTGCCGTCCCCGGAAACTCGCCTGCTGGTGCTCGAGGCGCTGGATGCGGTGGGCCAGGTGCTCGATGGGCTGGGTAGCAAGGTGCGCGAGATCTTCCTGCTGTCACAGCTTGACGGCCTGACCTACGCGCAGATCGCCGAACACCAGGGCCTGACGGTGAACGTGGTGCAAAAGGCCATGCTCAAGGCCTACCGCCACTGCTATGCGGCGGTCTACGGCGCATGAGCCGCTTCGCCCGGATCGACAACCAGCCGCTGGACCCCGGCGTGGTAGAGCAGGCCATGCTGTGGATGGTCACCCTGCAGTCGGGTGTCAGCAGCCTGGCCGAGCAGCAGGCCTGCCAGCACTGGCGCAATGAAAACCCCCAGCATGAACTGGCCTGGCAGCGTCTTGCCGGGCTCACCCATGACCTGCGCCAGGGCACCAGGACGTTACCGGCCGCCGGCGCGCGCGGATTGCTGCAGGCACGTGGCACTGCGTCGCGGCGCAATGTGCTCAAGGGCTTCGCCGGGCTGGGGGTGGTACTGGCGGCTGGCCTGAGCGTGCGTGAGCGGGTGCTGCTGCCGGAACTGTTCAGTGACTACCGCACCGCCACCGGCGAGCGTCATCACGTGGCGTTGTCTGGCGAGGTGGAGCTGACCCTGGATACCCGCACCGGCGTGGATGCGCACGCAGACGTGCTGGCGCTCAACCTGGGGCGGATCATGCTCACCCTGGGGCAAGGTGCTTCGCTGGCGGTGCGCACCGCCAATGGCTGGGTACGCCCCGAGCCCGCCTCGCGGCTGGTGGTCAGCCAGGGCCTGCCCGGGGTGTCGGGTACCCAGGTGCAGGTGCTGGCAGGCAGTGCCTCGATCGCCTGGGCCGGCAGCACCCGCATGACCTTGAGCGCCGGCCAGCAGGTGGCGTTCGGGCAGCAGGTCGGCAGTGTCGAACCCCTCGACGCGGGCGCCCAGGCCTGGGTTGACGGCCTGCTGATTGCCGAGCGCATGCCACTGGGCCGGGTGTTGGCCCAGCTCGACCGCTACCGGCGCGGCGTACTGCGCTGCGATCCGGCGGTGGCGGCCTTGCAGGTGTCGGGTTCGTTCTCCCTCGATCGGCCCGATGCCAGCCTCGACCTGCTGGCCAGTGTGTTGCCGATACGGGTACAGCGTGTGTTCGGCTACTGGGCAAACGTGGTCGTGGCCTGAGAACGATTATTTTTAACAGCGGCGGCAGTTTTTTCCATCTCATGCATCAAGACCAGGGAAGACGCTGAAAAACAGCGCATCGCCAACACCCTCAACCCATGGAATTGTTTATGCACAGCCGCCTCACTCCGCTTGCCGGTGCCTTGCGCACGGCCATCCTCGGGCTTTCCCTCGTGTGCGCCAGCCAGGGCGTACTGGCCGGCGCCGATGCCCACGCCACCCACGCCTTCCATATCGGCGCCGGCAACCTCGATCGCGTGCTCGGCGCATTCGGCCAGCAGGCCGGGGTGATGATAGCGGTCGACTCGGCCCTGACCCAAGGCATCCACAGCAGCGGCCTGGACGGCAGCTACGCCATCGCCGAGGGCCTTGAGCGACTGCTCGCGCCCCAGGGCCTGCAGGCGATGCCCGAAGGCGAGGGCTACCGGGTAATGCCAAGGCTGGCCACCGGCAGTGCGCAGCTGGAGCTGCAGGCCACCGAAGTCAGCGCCAACCAGCTGGGCACCATCACCGAAGGCACCGGCTCCTACACGCCGGGCACCATCGCCACCGCCACGCGCATGGTGCTGACCCCGCGGGAAACCCCGCAGTCGATCTCGGTGGTCACGCGCCAGGCCATGGACGATTTCGGCCTGAACGCCATCGACGATGTGATGCGCCACACCCCCGGCATCACCGTGTCGACCTACGACAGTGAACGTACCAACTACTATTCGCGCGGCTTCTCCATCGTCAACTTCCAGTACGACGGCATCCCGACCCTGCGTGACGCGCAGTACTCGGCCGGGCAGACCCTTACCGACATGGCGATCTATGACCGGGTCGAGGTGCTCAAGGGCGCCACCGGCCTGCTCACCGGCGCGGGCGGCCCCGGTGGCACGATCAACCTGATCCGCAAGAAGCCGACGGCCGACTTCAGGGGGCATGTTGACCTGGGCGCCGGCTCCTGGGACAACTACCGCTCGGAGATCGACCTCAGCGGCCCGCTGACCGACAGTGGCAACGTGCGGGGCCGGGCGGTGGCCGCCTATCAGGACAAGCACTCGTTCATGGACCATTACGAGCGCAAGACCAGCGTGTACTACGGCATCCTGGAAGTGGACCTGGACGAAGACACCCTGCTGACCCTGGGCGCCGACTACCAGGACAGCGACCCCAGGGGCTCGGGCTGGTCGGGCAGCCGTCCGGTGTACGACTCCCAGGGCAACCCCATCAGCCTGCCGCGTTCGTTCAACAATGGCGCCAAGTGGAGCAGTTGGGAGCAGTACTCGCGCACGCTGTTCGCCACCCTGGAGCATCGCCTGGCCAATGACTGGGTCATCAAGGGTCAGTACAACCACCAGATCAATGGTTATGACGCGCCACTGGGCTCGGTGTCGCCCGACACCCCGACCGTGTCGTCGATCTATTCGCGCAAGTACACCGGCGAAACCACCAGCGACAGCGGCGACCTCTACGCTACCGGGCCGTTCAGCCTGTTCGGGCGCGAACACCAACTGGTGGTGGGTGGCTCGGTGTCCAGTTCGCACTGGAAGGGCGACAACTACAACAACGTCACCTACTTCGACAACGAATACGATCTGGAGAGCTGGCACGGCCAGGCCATCGAGCCGGACTGGGGCTCGGTGACAAAGCGCAACGACGAAACCACCCGGCAAAGTGGCGGCTACCTGACTGCGCGCTTCAGTGTCACCGATGACCTTTCGCTGCTGCTGGGCAGCCGCCTGGCAAACTTTCAGGTCACCGGCACCAGCGACAGCCAGGAGAGCGGACGGCTGGTGCCCTATGCCGGGGTGGTGTACGACCTCAACAGCAACTTCTCTGCGTATGCCAGCTACACCGATATCTTCCTGCCGCAGACGGCCTACCGTGACAGCCGCAACAGGATGCTCGAGCCCAACGAGGGCCAGAACTACGAGGTGGGCATCAAGGGTGAGTTCTACGACGGTCGCCTGAACACCAGCCTGGCCTACTTCGAAGTGCACGAAGATAACCGCCCGCAGGCCGACACGTTCTACAACGCCAGGCCAACCAACCCCGACATCGACTACGCCTACATGGGCATCAAGTCCAGAACCAAGGGCTACGAGGCGGAGGTGTCCGGGGAGCTGGCACCCGGCTGGCAGGTGCAGGCCGGCTACACGCACAAGGTCAGCCGCGACCAGGGCGGGGCCAAGGTAGCTACCTGGGAGCCCGAAGATCAGCTCAACCTCTACACCACCTACAAACTTGGCGGGCGCCTCGACAAGCTCACCGTGGGCGGTGGGGCACGCTGGCAGGGCAAGGGCTGGCAGGTCCTCAACAACTACGCCAAGGGCACCAATGACACTTTCACCCAGACCCCGTACTGGCTGGTCGACCTGATGGCGCGCTACCAGTTCACCGAGCACCTGTCGGCGTCGGTCAACGTCTACAACCTGTTCGACAAGTACTACTACACCAACATCGGCTTCTATAACTCCTCGTACTACGGTGACCCGCGCAACGTGATGTTCAGCACTCGCTGGGACTTCTGACGTCCAGGCCCGCTCCCAGGGTGATCGTGTGGGGGCGGGCTCGACCTGCGATTGGTGCACCCGAAAAATCCGCGTCGGGCAAAAATCACTTCCGAGCTTTCGATTCCCGTGCAGTGAAGGCACAATGCGTGTCCTTTTTTTGGCCGGCCTTGCCGGGGGCCTCGAAATGATCAAGACGCCGTACTACCTCATCGACAAAACCAAGCTGCTGCACAACATGCAGAAGATCGCCTATGTGCGCGAACAGTCCGGGGCCAAGGCCCTGCTGGCGCTCAAGTGCTTCGCCACCTGGTCGGTGTTCGACCTGATGCAGCAGTACATGGACGGCACCACCTCGTCCTCGCTCTACGAGCTCAAGCTCGGCCGCCAGAAGTTCGAAGGCGAGACCCACGCCTACAGCGTGGCCTGGGCCGACGATGAAATCGACGAGATGATCGAGAACTGCGACAAGATCATCTTCAACTCCATCGGCCAGCTGCAGCGCTATGCCCAGGCCACCGAAGGCAAGGTGCGCGGCCTGCGCGTCAACCCGCAGGTGAGCAGCTCGGACTACCTGCTGGCCGACCCGGCGCGCCCGTTCAGCCGCCTGGGCGAATGGGACCCGGTCAAGATCGATGCGGTCATGTCGCAGATCTCCGGCTTCATGTTCCACAACAACTGCGAGAACGGCGATTTCGGCCTGTTCGACCAGATGCTCAACACCATCGAAGAGCGCTTCGGCGAGCTGCTGCACAAGGTCGAGTGGGTGAGCCTGGGCGGCGGTATCCACTTCACCGGCGAAGACTATGCACTGGATGCATTCTGCGCGCGCCTGAAGGCGTTCTCGCAGAAGTACGGCGTGCAGGTGTACCTGGAGCCGGGCGAAGCGGCGATCACCCAGAGCGCTTCGCTGGAAGTGACCGTGCTCGACACCCTGTACAACGGCAAGCACCTGGCCGTGGTCGACAGCTCCATCGAGGCGCACATGCTCGACCTGCTGATCTATCGCCTCAACGCCAAGCTGGCGCCCAGCGAGGGTGAGCACACCTACATGGTATGCGGCAAATCCTGCCTGGCCGGGGATATTTTCGGCGAGTATCAATTCGATCGTCCGCTGGCCATCGGCGATCGGCTGTCGTTCATCGACGCGGCAGGCTACACCATGGTCAAGAAAAACTGGTTCAACGGTTTGAAGATGCCATCCATCGTAGTGAAACAACTTGACGGTACTGTCGAGGTGGTTCGCGAATTTGGTTTTGACGACTACCTGTCCAGCCTCTCGTAAGCTGGCGGAAAGGAGAGATAAAGAAATTGAAGAAAAACGTTCTTATCATTGGTGCAGGAGGTGTCGCCAAGGTGGTGGCCCACAAGTGCGCGCAGCACAACGACGAACTCGGTCGTATTGCCATCGCGTCACGCAACATCTCCAAATGCCAGGCCATCATCGACAGCGTCAAGGCCAAGGGTAGCCTGAAGGTACCCGCCGACATCACGGCCTTTTCGCTCAATGCACTGGATGTCGAGGCGACCAAGGCGCTGATCCGCGAAACCGAATCGCAGATCGTGATCAACGTCGGTTCCGCCTTCCTCAACATGTCGGTGCTGCGTGCCTGCATCGATACCGGCGTGGCCTACCTGGACACTGCCATTCACGAAGAACCGGGCAAGATCTGCGAGACGCCGCCCTGGTATGGCAACTACGAGTGGAAGCACCTCGAGGAATGCCAGCAGAAGAACATCACCGCCATTCTTGGCGTGGGCTTCGACCCGGGTGTGGTCAATGCCTATGCAGCACTGGCGCAACAACAGTATTTCGACCGCATTGATTCGATCGACATTCTCGACGTCAATGCCGGCTCCCATGGCAAGTATTTCGCCACCAATTTCGACCCGGAAATCAATTTCCGCGAATTCACCGGACAGGTGTGGAGCTGGCAGAACAGCCAGTGGACCAGCAACACCATGTTCGAAGTCAAGCGTACCGACGACCTGCCGGTGGTGGGTTCGCAGAACCTGTACCTGACCGGCCATGACGAAGTGCACTCGCTGTCCAAGAACCTCGACGTGCCGAACGTGCGTTTCTGGATGAGCTTCGGCGAGCACTACATCAATGTGTTCACCGTACTGAAGAACCTGGGCCTGCTGTCCGAGCAGCCGGTGAAGACCGCCGAGGGCCTGGAAGTGGTGCCGCTCAAGGTGGTCAAGGCCGTGCTGCCGGATCCGTCTTCGCTGGCGCCGGGCTACACCGGCAAGACCTGCATTGGCGACCTGGTCAAGGGCACCAAGGACGGCCAGCCACGCGAAGTGTTCATCTACAACGTGGCTGATCACGAAGAGGCCTATGCCGAGACCGACAGCCAGGGTATCTCCTACACCGCGGGCGTGCCGCCGGTGGCGGCGGCCCTGCTGGTGGCCCGTGGCGAGTGGGACGTGCAGCGCATGGCCAACGTCGAGGAACTGCCGGCCGAGCCGTTCCTGAAGGCGCTGGACGTGATGGGCCTGCCGACCCGCATCAAGGACGAGAACGGCGATCGTCCCTGGAACTGATGGGTTCAGGCTGACAAAAAGGGGGGGCGCCGTGATGGCGTCCCCCTTTTTTGTCTGATAGTTCGTGGCGATCGGTCTTGCGAGCGCTGCGCGCTCGATCGCGGGTCAAGCCCGCTCCCACAGGAAATGTGCGCTGGGTTCGGTCCCAGTGATGTTCTCTGTGGGAGCGGGCTTGACCCGCGATAGGCACCAACCTCTATCTATTTACGGCGTGCCAGCATCGGGGTTCGCGGCGGTATCAAGCGCTTTGAACCCGTAGCCTCGAACGCCGAGGCCAGGCGCAGCAACGCCGAGTCATCATACGCCCGCCCGGCAAAGGTCAATCCCACCGGCATGCCGATGTCCGCCATCACCCCCATCGGCACCGTCACCGTCGGCACCCCAAGGTGACGGATCGCCAGGTTGCCGTTGGCCACCCACACCCCGTTGCTCCAGGCAATATCCGCCGAGGCCGGGTTCACATCGGCATCGGCCGGGGCCACATCGGCCACCGTCGGGAACAGCACCGCATCCAGCCCCAGCCTGTCCATCCAGTCTTCCAGGTCGATGCGCCGCGTCTGCTCCAGCCCGCGCAGGCCATCGGGCAGGGTGGCGATCTGGTCCCACGGCGTGATGCCGCGCTCGGCCATGCGCACATACTCGTCCATGCCCGCCGCCAGGTCGCCCTCGCGGTTGGGCAGGGTGCCGGGGTCGTGGGGGAAGATCTTCGGCCCGTCCACGTCCACCAGGCGGTTGAGCTGCGGGTCGCCGTTGGCCTGCAGGAAGTCGTCGAAGGCCCAGGCCGTCAGGTCCCACAGTTCATGGTGCAGGAATGCCTTGGACACCAGGCCGCGATTGAACACGGTGGGCGCACCTGGGCGGTCGCCCTCGCAGTTCGATACCAGCGGGAAATCCACTTCGAGCACCTCGGCGCCGGCCGCTTCCAGTGCCTTGCGCGCCGCCTCCCACAGTGCGATCACCGAAGGCCGCGTGTTGATGCGCTGGCCGGTCGGGCCGCCGATGCCGGGGCTGTCCGAGGTGCCGGCATCCGGGTCCTTATTGATGTACATGCGCGGGATGCCGAAGCGCTTGCCGGCCAGCGCCGCGCTGTCCGCCGCCAGTTGCGGGTAGGCGGCGGGGCGCACCGAGGCCACGCTGGGGATCGGCACCCAGGGCTGCAGGCGCCACAGGTCGCCACGGGTGTCGGGGTCTTCGGCCACCACCACGTCGAGCACTTCGAGCAGGTCGGCCATGGTGCGGGCGAAGGGCACCACCACGTCCATGGTCGGCGTCAGCGGCCAGTTGCCGCGCACCGAGATCACCCCGCGCGAAGGGGTGTAGGCGCACAGGCCATTGTTGGAGGCCGGGCCGCGGCCGCTGGACCAGGTTTCCTCGGCCAGGCCGAACGCGGCGAAGCTGGCCGCCGTGGCCGTGCCCGCGCCGTTGGACGAGCCCGAGGCGAAGGGTGCGGTGAGGTAGGCGGCGTTGTACGGGCTTTCGGCCCGGCCATACACGCCGCGCTGCATGCCGCCGTTGGCCATGGGCGGCATGTTGGTCTTGCCCAGGCAGATCGCCCCGGCGCCGCGCAGGCGCTCGATGGTGAAGGCGTCGCGGTAGGCCACCAGGTTGGCGAAGGCCGGGCTGCCGGAGGCGGCGGTCATGCCCTTGACCAGGTAACTGTCCTTGGCGGTGTAGGGGATGCCGTCGAGCGGGCCGAGGGGCTTGCCCTGGGCACGACGCTCGTCGGATGCCTGGGCTTCGCGCAGGGCTTCGGGGTTGCGCACCACCACCGCATTGAGCGCGGTGGGCGTGTCTGCGCCGTCGTAGGCATCGATGCGGGCGAGGTAGGCCTTCACCAGCTCGACCGAGGTGGTCTGGCCCGATTCGAGGGCGGCGCGCAGCTGCGCAATGGAAACTTCGGTGACTTCGATCATGCGGTGGTTACCAGCGGCCAAAGGGGTCATGAGTGATGGCGGGAATCATAGCGGTTTAAGGTTCAGGTGTCCGCCCGGCGAGGGCCCTGGCAGGTGACCTCAGATCACCTGTGCGCTGAAAAACCATCCTTTGTAAAGGCCTGCCTGCGTGCCGCCTAATCGCCTCCGACCGCGCCCTGCGCGGCAATCGCTCACTAAAACAAATAAAGGCGAAGTCATGCACGAAGACGCAGGTTTGTTACTGATATTGATGGCGGCCATCGGCCTGATCGTGGTGCTGGTGGTCAGGTTTCGGGTGCACTCGTTCCTGGCGCTGATGCTGGCCAGTTTTGTGGTGGGCGCCGGGGCCGGCATGCCGCTGCCGGCCATCGCCGATTCGTTCGAGAAGGGCATGGGCGGCACCCTGGGTTTTCTTGCGGCGGTGATCGGCCTGGGCAGCATCCTGGGCAAACTGCTGGAGGTGTCGGGCGGCGCCGAACGCATTGCGCGCTCGCTGCTCGACGCCCTGGGTGAACAGCGCACGGCGTGGGCCATGATGCTGGTGGGCTTCGTGGTGGGCATACCGGTGTTTTTCGAAGTCGGTTTCGTGTTGCTGATACCACTGATCTACGTGGTGGCCCGCCAGACCCGGCTCAACATCCTCTACGTCGGCCTGCCACTGGCCGTATCGCTGATGACCGTGCACTGCATGCTGCCGCCGCACCCGGCGGCAATGGCCATCACCCAGCTGCTGGGGGGCGACGTGGGCAAGGTGATCCTGTACGGGCTGATCGTCGGCCTGCCGACCGCGGTGATTGCCGGCCCGGTATGGGCCACGCTGGTGTGCCCGCGGCACGCTGCGCCCGACGCGCAGGCCGCGGCAGAGCCTGCCGCCACGCCAGCCGCTGGCCAGTCGATGCCGGGCCTGGGCCTGACCCTGCTGGTGATTCTGCTGCCGCTGCTGCTGATGGTGGGCAAGACCCTGGCCAGCATGACCCTGGCGCCCGAGGCCGGGCTGTACCGGCTGATGATGTTCCTCGGCAACCCGCTCACTGCCCTGGCCATCGCGGTGTGCTTCGCCTACTGGGCGCTGGGCCTGCGCCGTGGCCTGGGCATGGCCCGGTTGCAGGCGCTGACTGCCGGCTCCTTCACCCCGCTGGCCAGTATCCTGTTGATCATCGGTGCCGGCGGTGCCTTCAATGGCGTACTGATCGACAGCGGGGTTGGCAAGGTGCTGGCCAGCACCCTGTCGCAGTGGGACCTGAACCCGATCCTGCTGGCCTGGTTCGTCGCCGGGCTGATGCACCTGGCGGTCGGCTCGGCCACCGTGGCAATGGTCAGCGCCGCCGGCATGGTGCTGCCGCTGCTGGACGCGATGCCGGGGCAGAACCGCGAGATCGTGATCATTGCCATTGGCGCCGGCGCGATTGGCTGGACTACCGTCACCGACTCGGCGTTCTGGGTGGTCAAGGAATACCTGGGCGTGTCGCTGGGCGAGGCGCTCAAAAAATTCACCGCCGCGACACTGCTGGCTTCGGTCGTGGCCCTGGGCATGACCCTGCTGCTGTCGCACTGGGTATGAGCCTGCCCGTACTACCGTCACTTTTCTGGAGAACCGCATGATTCACGACAAGACCCTGGACCAGTGGCAGCACAGCCACCCCTTGATCGCCGACCTGGTGCGCCTGCAACCGACCACCTGGTTCAACCCGGGCCTGGCCCCGACAGCGCAGGCGCTGGGCGACGTGCCGCTGACCCTGGCCGATGTGGACGACGCCAGCGCGCGGCTGGAACGTTTTGCCAGCTACATTGCCTCGGCCTTCCCGCAGACGGCGGTGAGCAAGGGCATCATCGAGTCGCCCCTGCTGCCGTTGGCGCAGGTGCAGGCCGCGCTGTGCGCCGAAGCGCAGGTACCCGTGCAGGGCGCGCTGTGGCTCAAGGCCGACAACCTGCTGCCGATCTCCGGCTCGATCAAGGCGCGTGGCGGTATCTACGAGGTGCTCAAGCACGCCGAAGACCTCGCATTGGCGGCGGGCATCCTGCAGCCTGGGGATGACTACGCCAGCCTCGACAGCGACCGCGCGCGGGCATTTTTCGGCCAGTACAGCGTGGCGGTCGGCTCCACCGGCAACCTGGGCCTGTCCATCGGCATCATGAGTGCGCGCCTGGGCTTCAAGGCCAGCGTGCACATGTCGGCCGACGCCCGGCAGTGGAAGAAGGACCGCTTGCGCAGTTGCGGGGTGGAGGTGATCGAGTATGCGTCCGACTACAGCGTGGCGGTGGAGCAGGGGCGCCAGCAGGCCGAGGCCGACCCGCGCTGCCATTTCGTCGATGACGAAAACTCCATCAACCTGTTCCTCGGCTACGCGGTGGCGGCGCGTCGCCTGCAACGCCAGCTCGAGGCGGCGGGCATCAGGGTGGATGCCGAGCACCCGCTGTTCGTCTACCTGCCATGCGGCGTTGGTGGTGGCCCTGGCGGGGTGGCATTCGGTCTGAAGCAGATCTTCGCCGACGCGGTGCACTGCGTGTTCGCCGAGCCGACCCATTCGCCCTGCATGCTGCTGGGGGTGTACACCGGGCTGCACGAGCAGGTCAGCGTGTACGACTTCGGCATCGACAACCGCACGGCCGCCGACGGCCTGGCGGTGGGGCGCCCGTCCGGGTTTGTCGGGCGCTCCATGCAGCGCCTGATCGACGGCTACTACACCGTTACCGACGAGCAGCTGTATCGGCAACTGGCGCAACTCGAAGCCATCGAGGGCCATCGCCTGGAACCCTCGGCGCTGGCCGGGCTGCCGGGGTTCCTGCGGGTGACCGGGGAACGGCAGGGCTATCGCCAGCGCCTGGGCCTGAGCGCGCAGCGCTTGGCCAATGCCACGCACCTGGTGTGGGGCACCGGCGGCAGCATGGTGCCGGACGATGAAATGCAGGCGTATCTGGCGCAGGGCCGTACACTGCTGGCCGGACACTAGCGGAACCTGCCCCGATGCTGAACCTGCCCCCGCGTTTGAGCGCACGCCTGAACAGCTCGCAATTTGCCAACCTGCACACCTTTCTGGTGGCGGCGCGGCACCTGAGCTTTGCCCAGGCAGCCGAGGAGCTGTGCCTGACCCCCAGTGCGGTGAGCCACCGTATCGCCCGCCTGGAGCAGGCCCTGGCGCTGCGCCTGTTCGAGCGGCTGACCCGGCGCATACGCCTGACAGCCGAGGGCGAGCGGGTGTTCGCGATACTGCAGGGGGTGATGGAGCAGCTGGGCGATGCCCTGGAGCCATCGCCCGAGGCCGAGCTGCGCGGGGCGGTGGCGTTGTACGCACGCCCGTCCGCAGCGCAATGCTGGCTGGTGCCGCGCCTGGCCGACTTCCACCAGCGCTACCCGAACATCGCGCTGGACGTGCGGGTGGGCAACGATGCGGTCGACTTTCGCACGCACAACATCGACCTGGCGCTGCTGTACGCCAATGGCGAGTTTCCCGGCCTGGTCAGCCATGCGCTGATGAGCGAGACCATCGCCCCGGTGTGCAGCCCGCGCTATGCCGAGCTGCACCAGCTGTTCGACAACCCCGCCAATCTGCGCCAGTGCACCTTGCTGCACGATGCACTGGCCTGGGAGAACGCGGTGTTCGATGCCGAGTGGCAACTGTGGGCTGGCCAGCAGCGGCTGCTGGACGCCTTGCCGCAGCGCGGCCTGACCTTCGACCGGTCGGACCTGTGCGTGACGGCGGCCATCCACCACGCCGGTATCGCCATCGGCCGCCAGCGCCTGGTGCAGGCGCGTATCGACCAGGGCGAGCTGGTGCTGCCGTTCGGCGGGTTTTCCCAGCCGGGGCGCTATGACTACTTTCTGGTTCACCCGCCGCGCGACCCGTTGCCCCGGCGGGTGCAGGTACTGATCGACTGGCTCAAGGGTTGCGCCGCGGGCGACTAGACTGCAGAGGTCTGTCGCTTTTCTGTGGAGAACCACGATGAACAGCAAGAACACGATCTGCCTCTGGTACGACGGCGCGGCGCTGGAGGCTGCCACCTTTTACGCCAGCATCTTTCCCGACAGCGCGGTGGGCGCCGTGCACCGTGCCCCCGGCGACTTCCCTGCCGGCAAGCAGGGCGATGTGCTGACCGTGGAGTTCACGGTCATGGGCATCCCGTGCCTGGGACTCAATGGCGGCTCGGCCTTCCATCACAGCGAGGCGTTCTCGTTCCAGGTGGCCACCGACGACCAGGCCGAGACCGACCGCCTGTGGCAGGCGATCATCGGCAACGGCGGCCAGGCCAGCGTGTGCGGCTGGTGCAAGGACAAGTGGGGGCTGTCGTGGCAGATCACCCCGCGCGCGCTGACCGGCGCGATCACTCACCCCGACCCGGCTGCGGCCAAGCGTGCCTTCGACGCGATGATGCAGATGGACAAGATAGACATCGCCGCCATCGAGGCCGCCTTGCGCCCCCAGGCACCGACGCGAGAGTAAATTCGCCGACAACTGCACAACAGGCTTTGTGACGCGCGTGTGTGCGGGCATAGTAGCGCCCGCACGCCAGCGCGCGCGTGCGTCACTATAAAACGAGCGGTTCGGCATGCGCCCCTTCGGGCCGGTGCATGACAAGATCGCCACACGAAGGAGGCTGTGCCTTGTCAACCGTAGAGAAGCATCTATCCAGGCTTGCGTGGAGCGACGTCTGGGCTGGCTTCAAGCAACTCTTGCCGATTTCCCTGTTCGTCGTGGTGTTCGGTGTGGCCTTCGGCCTCGCTGCAGCCCAGACCGGGCTGGGGGACGCGGCGACCCTGCTGATGAGCGCACTGGTGTTCGCTGGCGCCTCGCAGTTCGCCGCGCTGGAACTGTGGGGCGAGCAGGTACCGCTGGTGCCGCTGATTATCACCGTGTTCGCCATCAATGCCCGTCACCTGCTGATGGGCGCCACGCTGTACCCCTGGCTGCGCGAGCTGCCCACTGCCCGGCGCTACGGCGTGATGCTGGTGGTGTCCGACGCCAACTGGGCGATGGCCATGCAGGCATTGAACGCCGGCAAGCCGGGCCTGGGCCTGGTGCTGGGCGGCGGTATCGCGCTGTGGTCGGCGTGGTGCCTGGGCAGTTGGCTGGGGCTGCATTTCGGCAATGCGATCCACGACCCGGTCAGCCTGGGCCTGGACATGGTGATGGGCTGCTTTCTGCTGGCGATGGTGCTGGGCGGGCACAAAAGCCTGCGCATGCTGATGATCTGGATCGTGGCGGCCGGTTCGTCGCTGCTGGCCTACTGGTACCTGCCGGAGAACAGCCACGTGGTGGTGGGCGCGCTGGCGGGCGGCATTCTGGGTGTGGTGTGGATGGAGAACAAGCATGAACGTTGAAACTGCAGGCGCCGGCACGCTGCTGCTGGTGGTGATCATGGGCCTGGTGACCCTGGCCACCCGTTGGGGGGGTGTGTTCGTGATGTCGTTCGTGCCCATCAACTACCGCGTGCAGCAGTTCATCAGCGCGATGTCCGGCTCGGTGCTGGTGGCGGTGCTGACGCCGTTGGCGGTGAACGGCGACAACGGCGCACGCCTGGCGCTGCTGAGCACGGCGGTGGTGATGCTGCTGGTGAAAAAGCCGCTGCCGGCGATTGCGGCAGGCATTGTGGCAGCGGCGCTGGTGCGGGCGCTGTAGGGGGCCGAAGGGCATGTGGCATTGCTGCATCAGGTGCACATATGTTCGGCAATGGCGCTGTATTGTCGTTTACATGTGCGCTAATTAGCCTTTGCAGACCTTCAACCATTGCAAGAGGCAACATCATGGTGACTTCAATCACGCTCCAGGCGGTAGGCGCCCCCGAGGTGATGCAGCTTCAGGCCGGCGCCGTGCAAGCGCCAGGCCCGGGCCAGGTGTGGCTTGAACAGGCCGCGATCGGCGTCAACCCGCTGGACATCAACCAGCGCAAGGGCACCGTGCCGATTGCCTTGCCGTCCGCGCTGGGCCTGGAAGGTGCCGGCACCGTGCGGGCGCTGGGGGCGGGCGTGACCGAGGTGGCCGTGGGCGACCGTGTGGCCTATGCCACCGGGCCGCTGGGTGGCTATGCCAGTGCACGCCTGTACCCGGCCGAGCGCCTGGTCAGGCTGCCCGCTGCCGTGTCGTTCGAAGACGCGGCTGCCGTGCTGTTCAAGGGCATCACCGCCCAGTACCTGCTCAAGGCGAGCTACCCGGTAGGCCCCGGCACGCGTGTGCTGATCTACGGTGCGGCGGGGGCGGTAGGGCAGATCATGGTGCCGTGGGCCAGGCACCTGGGCGCCCATGTGATTGGTGTGGTGTCCAGGGCGCAAAGCGTCGAGCGCGCCAAGGCGGCCGGCTGCAATGCGGTGCTGGTGTTCGACGCGGCCACGTTGGCGGCCCAGGTGAGCGAGCTGACCCAGGGCCACAAGGTCGATGTGGTCTACGACTCGGTCGGCCGGGTGAGCTGGGAGGCGTCGCTGGACAGCCTGCGCCCGCGCGGCACGCTGGTGTCGTTCGGCGCCACCAGCGGCGCGCCCCCAGCGGTCGAGGTGGGCACGCTGAACGCCAAGGGCTCGCTGTTCCTCACCCGGCCGTCACTGGCGGCACATACCGCCAGCCCCCAGGAGTACCAGCAGCGCGCACAGGATGTGCTGGATGCACTGGCGGCGGGTATCATCCAGCCGCACATATGGCAACGCTACCCCCTGGCCGACGTGGCCAGCGCCCATGCTGCCATCGAGCAAGGCCGGTCCCAGGGGGCGGTCGTGCTGATCCCCTGACCGACGCGCACGAGGCCGAACTCACCGATGGACCCTTTCGACAGCCGTCAGGCCGATGAATTTGCCACCTTGCTGGCGCTGCACGAGCACGGCTCGTTCGCTGCCGCCGGCCGGGTGCTGCAACGCCATGCCTCGGTGCTGTCCAAGCGCCTGGCGGCTCTGGAGCAGCGCCTGGGTATCCGCCTGGTGGAGCGAACCACCCGGCAACTGCGCTTCACCGACGAGGGCACGCGGCTGGTGGAGCGCCTGCAGCATGCCGCCAGCCTGATCAGCACGGCCGAACTCGAGGCCTGCAACGGTGCGGCGCAGGTGCGCGGGCGTCTACGCGTGGCGCTGCCGGGGGCGATGGGCCGGCGCTGGCTGAGCCCGCTGGTGGCCGGGTTTTCCCTGGCCTACCCCGAGGTGACCGTCGACGTCGACTATGCCGACCGCTTCGTCGATATCGTGGGCGAAGGCTTCGACGTGGCCGTGCGCGTCGGCGAGCTGGCCGACAACCGGCTGGTGGCGCGCAAGCTGTGCGAGCACACGCGCATCCTGTGTGCTGCGCCGGCCTACCTGCATCGTCACGGCGCACCGCAACGGCCATCCGACCTGGCCGGGCACAATTGCCTGGGTTTCAGCGGCTTGCGTTCGTTCCCCGACTGGCGCCTGAATGGGCAGGGCGGGCAGCAGACGGTGCGGGTGCAGGGCAGCCTGATCAGCAATGACAATGAAGCACTGCTGGTGGCGGCGCGCTGCGGCGTGGGGATTCTGGCCGGTGGCGACTGGATGATGCACCAGGACCTGGCCGAGGGGCGCCTGGTGCGCGTGCTGCCCCAGTGGCAGCTGGACTCGGCGTCGGGCATCTACCTGATGCGGCCTTCGGCGCGCTTCACCACGGCCACTACCCTGGCGTTCAAGCACTGGATGGAGGCGGCCTTCGCCAAGGGGGCGCCATGGCAGCACGCTGGGGCGTCTGCCGCCTAGCCCTCAGGCCAGCCCCGCCATGCGCGCCGCGCGCAGGGCGAACCACAGCGTGGCCACGTCCTCGGTACTGTCCAGCGAGCGGCCGGTGATCTCTTCGATGCGGCGCATGCGGTACACCAGCGTCTGCTTGTGCACGTGCAGCTGCGCGGCCGCCGCCAGCCACGAGCGGTTGTGTTGCAGAAACACCTGCAGGGTGTGCAGCAGCTGGGTGTTCTGCTGGCTGTCGTAGTCGGCCAGCGGGCCCAGTACGTTGCGGAAGGTACGTTCGGCTTCATCCAGGCTCTGCGCCAGCCACGGTACGCTGGCGCCGGCCTGGGCGTAGGTCACCAGCGGTTGCGCGGCGCTGGTGTGGGCCAGTGCCAGGCGCGCCTCGCGCAGCGCCTCGACACTGCGCCCGGCGTGGCCCAGCGGGTTGCTCACCCCCAGCGGCGCCTGCAGTTGCGCCTGCAGCTGCGGGATGCACTCGGCGGCGCCGAGCACGATCAGGTCATCGCCCTGAACCCGAATCAGCACGCGACGACCCTGGCGTTGCAGGGCTTCGTCGCAGGCCGCCGGTGACACCCCGGCGGCGCGGCCGAGCAGCAGGCAGGCCTGTTCGGCGCCGATGTCGAAGGCGGCCAGGCGCTGTTGTGCCTGATGCGCCGGCAGACGCTGCTGCAACAGGTCGTCCAGCAGCTCGGAGCCCAGGCGCAGGTTGCGCTCGTTGTCGACCCGCAGGCGCTCCAGCTCGATGCCCAGCACCGCCACCACGTGGTGCAACAGGCCGTAGTCGAGCAGCCCGTCACCTTCGGCCACCAGCAGGCAGTCGGCCTGGGACGGCAGCGCCATCACCAGCAGCTCGCCCGCCTCCAGCGCATGGCGCTGCACCACCGGCCGGTTGCCCGAGGTGTCGCGCTGGCGGGCCGCCAGCCATTGGCGCTGGCTTGCCGGCAGGCCGCCCAGTGCGTCGCGCCAGGGCGCCAGCGACGCGGCGTCGAGCAGGGTCAGGCGCGCCTGCACGTCCTTTTCCAGGCGCTTGAGCAGTGCGCCCAGGCCCAGCCCCTGAATGCTCATGCGGGCACTTTCGTAGACCCGGGTGATGGCGTTGCGGCGCGCCTGCTCCTCCTGCTGGCCGGCATCGACGATGGCCCGCGTGACGGCGGCGAAGGGCACGCCGTAGTGGGTGAACATCACCGCAAAATCCAGGGCGTCGGCCCGCTCCATCAAGGCCTCGAGGTTGGCCGGGGCCTGCATGTTCTCACCGATCATCATGCCCGCCAGGCCAGCGCCCGCGAGGTTTTCCACGTACGCGCGCTGGGCATCGGCATCGGCGGGTATGCCGATGCCGGTGGTCATCAGCAGGTCGGCGTCGCCCAGCCATTCGCTGGGGTCGGCCAGTTCGCACACGTGGGCCCAGCGTACCGGCTTGCCCAGCCCTGCGGCACCGCTGATGACGCGGGTGCGCAGTTCGGGCAGGGCGATGATGTCGCTGACAGACAGGGCCATGGGGCAGCTTCCGGGGCAGGGTGACGGCCAGTGTAACCGGGCATGGCGCGCCTTTGAACGGCTTTGTACGAACGTATGAAGGTGCGCGGCTGAATCTTGTTTGCGTCTGATTGTGGCGACTCGGCTGCGGCTCGACACTTGGCCTACTGAGCCATCCCGACCCGGAGAACATAACAATGCACAAGAATCTGGCCTTTTCGCTCACCCTGATCGCTGCCGCTGCGTGCAGCACATCGGCGCTGGCCGACCTCACCGTGGTGTCCCACGGCGGGGCCAACAAGGCCGCACAGGTGGCGGCCTTCTATGACACCTACCAGGCACAGACCAGCACCCGCATCGTGGCCGGCGAGTTCAATGGCGAGATGGCCAAGGTCAAGGTGATGGTCGATACCGGCAGCGTCTCGTGGGACGTGGTCGAGATGGAGATGCCCGAGCTGGCACGCGCCTGTGAAGAAGGCCTGCTCGAAGAGTTCGCCCCCGACCCGGCCGTGGCCGCGCAACTGCTGCCCGGTGCGGTACAGCCGTGCGGCGTGGGCTTTTTCGTGTGGTCGACGGTGATCGCCTACAACGCCGACAAGCTCAAGGTGGCCCCCACCAGTTGGGACGACTTCTGGAACCTGGAGAAATTCCCCGGCAAGCGCGGGCTGCGCAAGGGCGCCATGTACACCCTGGAATTCGCCCTGCTGGCCGATGGCGTGCCAGCGGCCGATGTCTACACCCTGCTGGCCACCCGTGAAGGCCAGGACCGCGCCTTCGCCAAGCTCGACCAGATCAAGTCGAGCATCCAGTGGTGGGAGGCCGGCGCCCAGCCGCCGCAATACCTGGCCTCGGGCGACGTGGTGATGAGCTCGGCCTACAGCGGCCGGATCAGCGCGGTGCAGAGCCAGACCCCGCTGCGCATCGTGTGGAATGGCGGCATCTATGACATGGACGCCTGGGCCATTCCGCGTGGGGCCAAGAAGCGCGACGAAGCACTGAAGTTCATCAACCACACCCTCAAGGCCGAGCAGCAGAAGGGCTACGCCGAACAGATCGCCTACGGGCCGGTCAACCGCGAGGCCCTGGGCCTGCTGAGCGAGCAGCGGGTCAGCGAGCTGCCCACCGGCAGCCCCAACCTGCAAGGCCAGTTGCCGATGAACGCAAGCTTCTGGGCCGACCACGGCGAACTGCTCGAACAGCGCTTCAACGCCTGGGCGGCACGCTCATGAAACTGCCCCCCAGCGCACCGCTCAAACGCAGCTACTGGCTGGAAAGCGCCGAGCCCAGCCTCAAACCCGGCCCGGCGCTGCAGGGTGAGCACGACGCCGATGTGGTGATCGTCGGTGGCGGCTTCGTCGGCCTGTGGACCGCCCTGACCCTCAAGGAGCATGAGCCGGATATCCGCGTGATGGTGCTGGAGCAGGACGTGTGCGGCGGGGGCGCCTCGGGGCGCAACGGCGGCTTCGTGATGTCGTGGTGGCCCAAGGTGGGCACCCTGGCGAGCTTCTGCACCCCGGAGCAGGCGCTGTTTCTGGGGCACAGCGCCGAGCGCGCGATCAGCGAGCTGGGCGAGTTCTGCCAGCAGCACCAGATCGACGCGCACTTTCGCCAGAAGGGCTGGCTGTGGACGGCCACCAGCCCCGCGCACATCGACACCTGGAACGCCACGCTGGCCGCCTGTGCCCGCCTTGGGGTAACGCCGTTCGAGCGGGTGCCGGCTGCCGAGGTGGCGCGCCGTTGTGGCTCGAAGGTGCACCTGGCCGGCGTGTTCGAGCGCAGCAACGCCACCGTGCAACCCGGCGCCCTGGTGCGCGGCATGCGCCGGGTGGCGCTGGAGGCGGGGGTGGTGATTGCCGAGGGTACCGCGGTCAGCGATATCCAGCCCGGCACACCGGTGCAGGTGCTGACCCCGCAGGCGCGCATCCGTGCCGGCTCGGTGGTGCTGGCCACCAATGCCTGGGCGGCTGCCTTGCCGCAACTGGCGCGCCTGATCACCCCGGTCAACAGTTCCATCGTGCTCACCGAGCCGGTGGCGACCCGCCTGGAACAGATGGGCTGGACCGGCGCCGAGTCGATCACCGATTCGCAACTGATGGTCGACTACTACCGCACCACCGTGGATGGCCGTATCGCCTTCGGCAAGGGCACCGGGGCGATAGCCTACGGCGGCAGGATCGGGCCGGTGTTCAGCCACGACCCGGGCAGCATCGCGCTGACCGAGGCCGACCTGCGCCGTACCTACCCGATGCTCGATGACGTGCGCATCACCCATACCTGGTCGGGGCCCATCGACCGCACCTACGACAGCCTGCCGACCTTCGGCGGCCTGGGCGAGCAGGGCAACATCCACTACGGCATCGGCTGGAGCGGCAACGGCGTGGGCCCCAGCCGCCTGGGCGGGCGCATCCTGGCCAGCCTGGCCCTGGGGCGCAAGGATGCCTGGAGCACCTGTGCACTGGTGGGGCGCAACTGCAAGGCCTTCCCGCCGGAGCCGCTGCGTTATGTGGGCGGTTCGCTGGTGCGCAACGCCGTGATACGCAAGGAGCGCGCCGAAATGGCCGGCCACATCGCCGGCCGTCTCGATTGCATGCTGGCCCGCCTGGCCCCGGCCGGGCTTGAAGACAAATCCTGAGGACTGCACATGAACCCTGTACTGATTCACCTTGAAGACGACACCGCCTTCGGCCCCAGCGCGGCAGTCGGCGCCCCCCTGGGCGAGCCGGTAGCCATGGCGCGTACCGCGTTGCACCAGGAGCTGGCCGGGCAGGGCGCCAGCGCCGGCTTGTGGGAATGCACGCCGGGGCGCTTCCGGCGCCAGGTGGTGCAGGCCGAGTACAGCTACATCATCAGCGGCGAGGGCAGCTTTACCCCCGAGGGTGGCGAACCTATCCCGTTCGGTGCCGGCGATGCGCTGTACTTTGCCGCCAACAGCCAGGGCACCTGGGACGTGCGCCAGACGGTACGCAAGACCTACCTGATCCTGGGTTAATGCTCCGATAGTCATGCCTGATCCTCCGGGATCGGGCGTGCGGTAGTGGCGGTGGGCAGCGAATCTGCGATGATGCGCGTGTCTGATCCTCTGATGCGGTACCCCATGCAGCTCACCTGCCACGCCGATGCCAATGCCACGCTTTGCGCCCTGATCCAACCCCTTGCCACCCGCCCGGGCCCGGTCGACACCCACCTGCCGCAGGTGCAGGTGTTGTCCTGGAGCCACTACGTGGCGAGCAGCCCGCAGATCTACGAACCTAGCCTGATGATCCTGGCCCAGGGCAGCAAACTGGCCCGGCTGGGGCCGCGCACCCTGGAATATGGGGCTGGCCACTACCTGGTGCAGGCACTGTCGGTGCCGTTCATGTGCGAAACCTTCGCCACCGAAGATGAACCCCTGCTGGGCGTGTCGGTGGCGATCGACCGCACGGTGCTGAGCGAGCTGGTGCAGAGCATGGGGTTGGGGGCTGGCCAGGTGGTGGCGGCGCAGACGCCCGAGTCCATGACATCAGCGGCGCTGGATGCGCCGATGCGCGAGAGTGTGGAGCGGCTGCTGCGTTGCCTGCACGACCCGCTGGAAAGCCGGGTGATGGGGGCGGCGCGGGTGCGCGAGGTGTTGTACGTGGCCTTGCGTGGGCCGCAGGCCGGGGTGCTGCGGGCGCTGGTGGAGCAGCAGGGGCATTTTGCGCGCATCGCTGCAGCCCTCAGCCATTTGCGCGAGCATTACGCCGAGCCGTTGAGCGTGGAGGCGTTGGCGGGGCGGGCGAACATGAGTACCTCGACGTTTCATGAGCACTTCAAACGCTGCACGTTGCTGTCGCCGATCCAGTACCTCAAGCGGTTGCGTTTGCTCAAGGCGCAGCAGATGTTGATAGGCGAGGGGTTGGGTGTGGCGCAGGTGGCGCATCGGGTGGGGTATCAGAGCACGTCGCAGTTCAGCCGCGAGTACAAGCGGCATTTCGAGCGCAGCCCGGGGCGGGAGCAGGCTTATCTCTAGGGAGGCGAGCGCGTGGCGCTCGTTCGCCGGCAAGGCCGGCTCCTACAATAGAGGTGGGCCACTCCTCATTCGGTGTAGTAGTAGCTCTTCAGAAACCGGAACTCATGCGCCTGCGCCTCGCACCACTGGGCAAACCCCACCGCCCGATCACCCGCCTGATACTGCGCCCAGGCCTCGAGCATTTCACGCAGGCTGCACACTTCACCATCAATGTAACTGCGGGTCGTCTCGGCCTCGATCAGCCGCGCCAGCGCGCTGGCACGCGCAAGCTTCGTCGCCGCAACGGTAATGTCACCCAGAAACACCGACTCATGCAGGTGATGAACCATGAAATCAACCTCGCCCAGCTCATCCAGCGCCAACTGCCGCAACGCCACCTGATCCTGCGGGTCGTGCGCCAGTGCCGCCTGGAGCCACGCCGACTCGCCCGTCAGCTTGCCCATCCAGCGATAAGGCTCGGCCAACGCCGGGCCCTCGTCGCACCAGGCTCGCAGCACCTGCCTGAGGTAGCGGGTCAAGGCATGCGACAACAACTGATGCGCACCACTGTTGCTGAAGGCAAGGTCGGCAATCTCGCAGACAATCGCCCGCTGCTGGCCCACCTCCCGCTGACGCGCACCGTCGAGAAACTCGTCCAGCGCCTTGAGCGCCGGCTTTTTCAGGCCCTGTTCGCGCAGCAGGCAATACCGCGAGAAACCGGCAAAGCCTTCACGGGAAGCATAGACCTCGCCAATGCGCCTGAGGCCTTCGAAATTGTCCTTGTTCCAGTAATACATGCTCTTCCTTGCCAGTCAGCGCCGACACCACGGTCGGCAGGGGTTCACGCCAGCGGCCACTGCGCTATCGGCTTGTAGCGGCCGCCACTGGACTCGAACAACACGAAATCGTCGATGTTCAATCTGAACGCCGGTGGCTCCGGCGTCTCCGGTACATCACCCGGGTAGTCGCGCACCAGCGTCAGGTGCGCACGAAACTCACGCACGCTGTCTTCCACGCCCAGCGGCAGCAACGCCTGCTGCAGGGCATACACCCATTGACGCAAGGCCACCGGCGTCTGCGTGGGCTCCAGCACCAGTGCATCAGCGCGGTGCCATGCGACCAGCCGGTCCAGCTCCAGGCGCAGCGGGCCTTCGGGGCGCGGCACCGCCGCCATGGCGTCGCACAGCGCAGGCAGGCGCGAGACGCCGACTTCCCCAAGGAACATCAGCGTCAGGTGAAAATTGGCCGCAGGCACCGGACGACCACGGGTGATCCCCAGTGTGCTGCGCCATTTGCCGATGGCCCGGCATTGCTGCTCGGTACAGGGCAGGGCGATGAACAGGCGCTTGAACGGCTCGCCCGGGGTTCGCAGTTCACCTCGCATGGAAGCTCCCTTGAATGTGTGCAGGTGCCGACAGGGTACCGAGCAGCGCCGACCAAGGCCAGCCGTGGTTCCCGCGCCGCTCGCTATACTCCAGGCAAGCGCTTCACTGCACCGGGGGGCCGACCTTGAACCAGCGCATCTTGCTCGCCCTCTGCACCCTTGCACTGTTGCTGGCCATCGGCGGTTGCGCCCGGTCCCGGCCGACACCAGCGCCGCAACCCCCGGTGGTGCTGTCCCAGGCCGCCTGGCAACGTGTCGACTGGGACATCATCGACGCCTCCGAGGGCGCCAGCCGTTCCGCCCAGGACTATGCGCGACGCTCCATGAAGGTATGGAAAGACGCAGTGCACGCGCGTACCGAGGCGGACTTCATTCCGTGGTTCACCGGCTACTGGACCCAGCAGTGGCTGACCCTCAAGGTGGCCTGGTACAAGGTCAGCAAGAACCAGCAGACCGCGCCCGGCGAGGACCGCCTGGCGCTCTACCTGCAGGAGCAGTACCGCGAACGGGTGCTGGAGCCGGTGGCCAGGGAAATCAACCCGCAGCTGATCCGCGAGCGCGCCACCCAACTGTACGTGCAACTGCTCGGCCAGCAGCTGCAAGGTATCGGCCAGCGCTACCGCGCCGCCCCCGACCAGTTCGCCCTGCACCTGAACCGCATTCCCGCCATCGCCCTCGGCCCGCCGGCCGCACGCGACGCCTCGGTGCATCAGCTGATCACGGCCCAGCCGCTGCTGAGCCTGCCGGCCTACCTGGCGTTGAACGAGCAGATCCAGAAGGCTGCGGTGGCGGCAGGCCAGGCGCCGTCCGACACGGGCCTGTCGTCGGTGGCCAAGCGCGCCAGCGCCCAGCTCGAAGCAACGCTGGTGCCGCGCGGCGCGGCCAGCGCGGTGGCGGCTGCGGTGGGCAAGGCGGTGGGGGCGCTGATCTCGGTGGCCTCGGCGGGCATCGGCGCGATGATGCACGAAAGCGAGCGCCCGGCCATGGTCGAGCAGCTGCGGGTGATCCTCAATGTGGCGCTCAACGAGGAATGGCAGGGCCTGATGCAGAACCCCGTCACCGGGGTGATGGCGGGGGTCAATGCGCTGTCGGGGCAGATCCGCGACAGCCTGGTGCTCAGCAGCGGCTTGCCGGCGATGCAGCCCTGATGGCGGTGCTTATGGAGTGATCGCGACTTTCATCACGCCGTCGCGCTGGTGCGCGAACAGTTCGTAGGCCGCCTCGATGTCGTCGAGCTTGTAGCGGTGGGTCACCAGCGGCTTGAGGTCGACGCTACCGCTGGCCACCACCTCCATCAGGCGGCGCATGCGCTCCTTGCCGCCGGGGCACAGGGTGCTGACGATGCTGTAGTCACCAAGCCCGGCGCCAAAGGCCGACAGCGGGATGGTCAGGTCGGAGGAATACACCCCCAGGCTCGACAGCGTGCCGCCCGGGCGCAGGATGCGCAGCGCCGACTCGAAGGTCGACTGGGTGCCCAGCGCCTCGATGCTCACGTCTACGCCACGGCCGTGGGTGAGGGCCATGATCTGGTCCACCACGTTGCCCTGCTTGAAGTCCACCACATGGGTGGCGCCCAGCTGGCGGGCTACCGAAAGACGCGCGGGCACGGTGTCGACGCCGATGATGGTGGTGGCGCCCATCAGCTTGGCCCCGGCCACCGCGCACAGGCCGATTGGCCCCAGGGCGAACACTGCCACCGTGTCGCCGATACGCACGCCGCCGCGCTCGGCCCCGGAGAACCCGGTAGACATGATGTCGGGGCACATCAGTACCTGTTCGTCACTCAGCCCGTCCGGGATCGGCGAGAGGTTGGCCATGGCGTCCGGCACCAGCACGTATTCGGCCTGGCAGCCGTCGATGGTGTTGCCGAACTTCCAGCCGCCGGCCGGTTTGAAACCGTGCGGCGTGCCGGGGCCGTCCTGGGACGAACAGCCACACAGGCAGGCATAGCTGTGGCCGCTGGGGGTGATGGCGCCGGCGATGACGCGCTGGCCCTCGGTGAAGCCCTTAACCTGGGCGCCGAGCTTTTCGATGATGCCGACCGGTTCATGGCCGATGGTCAGGCCCTTTTCCACCGGGTACTCGCCGCGCAGGATATGCACGTCGGTGCCGCACAGGGTGGTGGTGGTGATGCGGATCAGGGCGTCCGAGGGGCCGACCTCGGGGATCGGTTTTTCATCGAGCACGATGCGGTTCTTTTCGACAAAGATTGCAGCTTTCATGCGGGCCATGGTCGTTTCTCCTCAAGGGGGTACACGCGCAACTTCATGGGGCAGGGTGCGCCTGCACCGGCGGCGGGCTGTTGATCCGGGTCAAGCTGATGAGCATAGGCCATGGCGGGGCCCATCTGCGTAGCAAACAAATCACCGGGCTCCCAGGCTATTTTCATCATCTTTTGTTTTAAAACAGATAGTTAGGTAAATAATCTAAAGTTGTTTATGAAGTGAACTTAAATTGTAGGACAGGGTCATAGGTTGCTCATGCTGGCAGGTTGATATGAAAGTGCCAGCGTGCAACCCACAAGACAGATACGTGCTAAGGACTCGGTTAATGAAAATCATCAAGACGCTGGTGCTCACCTCGCTGTTCGCCGCCCTGGCCGGCTGCGGCAGCGATGCCATCGAAGGCAAGTTCAACGTGCAGGCCAGCGTGATGGGCTTCAAGAGCAACGTGGGTACCGCAGAGCTGGACGAGGACTACATCACCCTGCTGGGCGACAAGTACGAGATCGACGAGTGGAAGCGTGACGGTGACACCGTCGTCGCCCGCGACAAGAACGGCACCGCGGTGATGAACGCGCGCGTCGAAGACAACGGTAACCGCCTGGTGGTGCTGGACGGCGGTGAGCTGGTCAGCATGACCCTGACCCGCATCAAGTAACTCCCCACGCCACATTCAACTCCAAGGACGTTCTGTGAAAAAAGTACTGGCTGTATCAGGCATTGCCGCGTTGCTGGCTGGCTGCGGGTCGAGTTACCAGTGGGACGAGGTCACCACCTCCAAGGGCAGCAAGGGCAAGCCCACTGCCATTTATGTGGACAAGAAGACCAAGGAGCCGGTGTCCGGCACCATCATCTGGAAGGAAGGCGACACGCTGATCTCCGAGTTCAAGGTCAAGAACGGCAAGGTCCAGGGCGACTGGGTTACCCACAATGCCGACGGCTCGGTGGCCATCGAGGCGCAACTGGATGACGGCCAGCTGACCGGCACCACGACCGTGTATTGCAGCGGCGGCGAGAAAAAGCCGCAGCAGCGCATCGTCATCGCCGGCAAGAAGCAGACCGATAGCCAGTTCGACTGCGCCAGCGGCCTGCAGACCCGCGAACAGGTCACGGTGCACGAAGAGGGCAGCAAGCAGAACGGTCGCACCCTGGCCCAATCGGCCTGGCGCGTGGTCAATGGCGAGCAGGTGCCGGCCGTGGTCGCCAACTATGACAAGGACGGCAGCGGCCAGCTCGATGGCGTGCAGGAAACCTTCTACCCGACCGGCCAGGTGCAGGAGCGCAAGCACTACAACCAGGGCAAGCTGGAGGGCCTGCAGGAGGAGTTCGTGCTGCTCGACGACGGCACCTACCGTCTGCGTAAGGTCACTGCCTACAAGGATGGCCAGCGCGATGGCGATTCGATCCAGTACTTCGTCTCGCCCGACTGGCCGGAAAAGACCGTCGAAAAACGCGAAACCTACGCGGCGGGGCAGGACACCGGCAAGACCGTGATCTACCGCGAGCTGGATGTACAGGTGCTGGTGCCGTACCAGGACGTGCCGCCCAACCACTACAAGCTCAAGGAAGCGCTGGCCGGCAAGTCTACCCGTGACGGCTACGTGGCCGATGTGGAGTCGCTCAAGTACCTGCTGCAGGCCTCTGACATCGACCTGAACAAGCCGCTGGTCGCCGAAGCCGAGCTGCCGGTCCACTATGTGGCCGAGAATGCCTACGACATGCTGGTGAGCCTGGGCGCCGACCCGCTCAAGACCACCGCAGAGGGCAATACCCGCCTGATGATGTGCCTGAAGAACGCGTGGCGCGATTGCTCGGACGCGCACTTCGACCAGCTGCTGGCCTTGTCCAATGCCAAGACGGCCAACCTGTTCGGCAACACGCCGCTGCACGAGCTGTGCAAGAGCAACAGCCTGACCAAGGAGCGCCCGGAACTGGGCCAGCGCCTGATCGCCAGCCAGGACATCAACGCGGTGAACTACGCGGGCCAGACTGCCTTGCACTACTGCATCACGCAGCGTGACAAGACCGTGGCCAATGCGCTGATCGCGGCCGGTGCCGATCTGGACAAGGCGGACTATTCGGGCGTTACCCCGATGCAACTGGTGTTCCTGCGCGACCCGCGCCTGGGCCGTCAGAAGCAGGTGAGCTGGGACGCGGCGCGTATCCAGTACGTGGGCGGGCTGCTGGGCAAGTCCACGTTCAACTTCGAAGCGCCGTTCCCGGGCTTCGACAAGAGCCTGAAGCAGCTGATGATCGAAGCCAGCGATGCGCAGAGCGCAATGCTGGTTGACAGCCTGGCTGCCAACAAGGGTTGACCCCAGTCGCCGGGAAGGCTGGCCCCTGCAGGTGCAGGAGCCGGCCTTGCCGGCGAAGGCGCCGCATCAGGCGCCGACAGCCTCGCGGCTCATGACGCCATCGACCAGCCGCTGGATTCCCAGCGGATTGGCATTCTGCAACGCTTCGGGCAGCAGTGCATCGGGGTAGTTCTGCAAGCACACCGGGCGCAGGAACCGGTCGATCGCCAGTGAACCCACCGAGGTGCCCCGGGCATCGGACGTGGCCGGGTACGGTCCGCCATGCACCATCGCATCGCACACCTCGACCCCCGTCGGATAGCCATTGAGCAGAACCCGCCCGACCTTTTCCACCAGCAACTCACCCAGCCAGCGGTATTCGAGCAACTCGGCCTGCTCGCCGATCAGGGTGGCGGTCAGTTGTCCGCGCAGCCCTTGCAATGCCAGCGCCAGCTGCGCATCGTCCTCAATCTCGATAACGATGGTGGTTGGGCCGAACACTTCTTCCTGAAGCAAATCATCACCTTGCAGCAACAAGTTCACATCGGCTTTGAACAGCTGGGGTTGCGCCTGGCGCCCGTTCTGCGCGGCCCCTGCCAGGTGCGTGAGGCCAGGATGGCGGTGCAGGTGCTCCAGCCCCTTGGCATAACTGGCCAGTGCCCCGGCATTGAGCATGGTCTGTGCAGGCTGTTCGGCCATCTGTGCGACGAAGGCGTGCACAAAGTCACTGAACGCCGGCGAGCGCACGCCGATGATCAGGCCGGGGTTGGTGCAGAACTGCCCGCAGCCCAGGGTAACCGAACCGGTCAGCTCGCGGGCGATGGCCGCCCCACGCACCTGCAGCGCCTGTGGCAGCAGGATGACGGGGTTGATGCTCGACATCTCGGCGAACACCGGGATCGGCTGCGGGCGCTCCGCGGCCATTTTGCACAGGGCGTTGCCGCCCTTGAGCGAGCCGGTGAAGCCCACCGCCTGGATCGCCGGGTGGCGCACCAGCCATTCTCCCACGCCTGCACCATAGATCATGTTGAATCCCCCCGCCGGCATGCCGGTGCGCTGCGCAGCGCGCAGGATCGCATCGGCCACCCATTCGGCGGTGGCCATGTGCCCGCTGTGAGCCTTGAACACCACCGGGCAGCCGGCGGCCAGCGCCGAGGCGGTATCGCCGCCGGCCGTGGAGAAGGCCAGCGGAAAGTTGCTGGCGCCGAACACCGCCACCGGCCCCAGGCCGATGCGGTACTGGCGCAGGTCCGGGCGCGGCAGTGGCTGGCGCTCTGGCAGCGCGCGGTCGATGCGTGCCCCGTGGAAGTCGCCACGGCGCAGCACGTTGGCGAACAGGCGCAGCTGCCCGCTGGTGCGCCCGCGTTCGCCCTGGATGCGTGCAGCGGGCAGGGCGGTTTCGCGGCATACCGTGGCGATGAAGTCATCGCCGAGGCCGTCCAGCTCGTCGGCGATGGCATCGAGAAATTCGGCGCGCCGCGTCGCAGGCAGCGTACGGAACTGCGGGTAGGCGCTGGCGGCAGCCTTGGCGGCGGCGTCCACTTCTTCGGCAGTGGCCTGGATGAAGGTGCACGCCAGCGCTTCGCCGGTGCTCGCATCCAGGCTCTGCAGTACGGTGGTGCCGGCAGCGCTGCGCTGGCCGGCGATGTAGTTGTGGCCGAGAACAGAGGTCATTGCGGGGTCCTTGTCGGTTGAGGGCAGGGGCTCAGGTGATGGCGCCGATCTGCCAGGGCACGAATTCGTTCTGGCCGTAGCCATGTTGTTCGCTCTTGCTGCGCTCGCCCGAGGCAATGCGCAGCATCAGGCGGTAGATGTGTTCGCCGCGTTCCTCGATGGTGGTGCTGGCGTCGGCGATGCCGCCGCAGTTCACGTCCATGTCGTCTTCCTGGGTTTCCCACAGGCGGGTGTTGGTGGCCAGCTTGATCGAGGGCGACGGTGCGCAGCCGTAGGCCGAACCGCGACCGGTGGTGAAGGCGATCAGGTTGGCGCCGCCGGCGACCTGGCCGGTGGCCGAGATCGGGTCGTAGCCGGGGGTGTCCATGAACACCAGGCCGTGGGCACGCACCGGTTCGGCGTATTCGTAGACGTCCATCAGGTCGCTGGAGCCGGCCTTGGCCACGGCGCCCAGGGATTTTTCGAGAATGGTGGTGAGGCCGCCGGCCTTGTTGCCGGCCGAGGGGTTGTTGTTCAGTTCGGCGCCCATGCGCTCGCAGTAGGCTTCCCACCAGTGGATGCGCGCGATCAGCTTTTCGCCCACTTCGCGGCTGACCGCACGGCGCGTGAGCAGGTGCTCGGCGCCGTAGATTTCCGGGGTTTCGGACAGTATCGCGGTGCCACCGGCCGCTACCAGGCGATCCACCGCATTGCCCAGTGCCGGGTTGGCGGTGATGCCCGAATAGCCGTCGGAGCCGCCACATTGCAGGCCGACGGTCAGGTGCCTGATGCTGACCGGCTCGCGACGCACCTGATCGGCTTCGGCCAGCAGCGACTTGACCTGGGCGATGCCGCTGGCAATGGTGCGCGTGGTGCCGCCGGTGCCCTGGATGGTGAAGGTGCGCAGGGTGTGGCTGCTGTTCAGGCCCTGGGCGGCCAGCAGGTCGGGGATCTGGTTGGTCTCGCAGCCCAGGCCGATCATCAGCACAGAGGCGAAGTTGGCATGCACCGCGTACCCGCCCAGGGTGCGCTGCAGCATCGCCAGCGCCTCGCCGCCGGGGTCGACCGCGCAGCCCACGCCGTGGGTCAGGGCCACCACGCCGTCCACGTTGGGGTAGGGCGCGAGCGCCTCGGGGTGGATGTCGCGGCGAAAATGGTCGGCGATGGCGCGTGCCACGGTGGCCGAGCAGTTCACCGAGGTGAGGATGCCGATGTAGTTGCGCGTGGCCACCCGGCCGTCGGCGCGCACGATGCCCATGAAGGTATCGTCGGTGCTGGCCGGTGTGCCCTTGGCGTCCACGCCGAAGGCGTAGTCGCGGGCAAAGTCGCCCATGGCCAGATTGTGCACGTGCACATGCTCGCCGGCGGCGATGGGCTGGCTGGCGAAACCGATGATCTGCCCGTAGCGGCGCAGCGGCTGGCCGGGGGCAATGGCGCGCACCGCCACCTTGTGCCCTGCCGGGATGGCCTGCAGCACCTCGATGTGCTCGGCCTGCAGGTGCAGGCCCTTTGGCAGGGGCTGGCGGGCGATCAGCACGTCGTCCAGCGGGTTGAGGCGGATCACGGCGTTGGCGGCGCTGTCGCTGCCTGTTGTTGTAATGAGTTGCATCTCAGTCATCTCCAGAGGCGTGGGCCGGGCTTACGCCAGGCCGCGCTCGCGATAGTCGATCAGGCCGGAGAACAGCATCAGGCCGAAGGCCATGACCACGAAGAAGATCAGGGCCAGGAAGTAGGAGCCGGTGAACTGCACGATCAGGCCGATCAGGATCGGCACCAGTACGCCGACCATGTTGCCGCAGAAGTTCATGCTGCCGCCCAGGATGCCGGCCTTGGACTTGCCGCCCAGGATCGCCGGCAGGCACCAGTACATGCCGCACCAACGGATGAAGAACAGCGCGACGCACAGCAGGGCGATGACCCGCGCGGCATCCGGGGTGTAGGCCACCAGCAGGATGCACAGGGCAGCTACGGCGGCGGAGCCTGCGAACATGCTGCGCATCACGGTGTTGGGCTGGCCGCCGCTGGCTTTCCACTTGTCGGCGATCCAGCCGCCGATCAGCTCGCCGACGAAGCTGCACATGAAGATCAGGAAGGTGGCGCCGCCCATGGCCTTGATGTCCAGGTTGTGGGCCTGGTGCAGGTAGCTCGGCATCCAGGTCAGCAGGCCGTAGAACACGCTGTTGTAGCAGGCATAGCCGGCGAACATGGCCAGTACCGAGCGGCTCTTGAGCAGCTCCTTGAGGATCGCCTTGCGCCCGTTGCCGTCGCTGGCCACCGCGTTGGCCTGGTTGATGTAGTCCAGCTCGGCGGCGTTGACCTTGGGGTGCTCGGAAGGGTGGTTGCGGATGTACCACCAGGCCCAGATGCCGACCACGATGGTGCCCACCCCGGCGATCACGAAGGCGATGCGCCAGGAGTCGAACCAGGTGATCAGGCCGGCGATGATGATCGCGCCGAATGCGGTGCCCAGCGGCGCGCCGCCGTCCACCAGGGTGGCGCCACGCCCACGCTCGTTGGGGGTCAGCCAGGCGCCGTTGAGCTTGGCCCCGGCGGGCATGATCGGCGATTCGGCCACACCCAGGCCGACGCGGGTGATCAGCAGGGTGATCCAGTTGTGCGCGCCGCCGGCCAGTGCCTGGAAGGCGCCCCAGCCGATGGTGGCAGCACCGATGATGTTGCGCACCTGGAAACGGTCCAGCAGCATGCCGCTGGGGATCTGCATCAGTGCGTACGACCAGAAGAACGCGCTGAGAATCAGGCCTTCCATGGCCGGGGTCAGTTCGAATTCCGCCGAGATCAGCGGCAGCGCCACCGACAGCGAGGCGCGGTCGATGTAGTTGATCGCGGCCAGCAACAGCAGGATCAGGAAGATGCGCCAGCGCACGGTGGTGGGCCGCTGGGCATCGGTGGCAGCCAGGGCAGGTGCCGGGGCGGCCTGCAAGGAGGTGTCTTTCATGCTCATCTCACTCTTATGGTTGTTATGAAATGCCGCGGCGGCGCGCGGGGCGCCGCCTGCGGTTCAGAGCGCTTTCACCTCGCCGGGTGAGATGGCCGAAGGCGTCACGCTGATGCCATTGCGCAGCGGGGCGCCGAACTCGGGCAGGCTGATTTCGAACACGTCGCCGGGCGCGGCCTTGACCTGGTCGGCGAACGACAGGGTCGCGGTGCCGAAGAAGTGCACGTGCACATCGCCCGGACGCAGGAACTGGGTGTACTTGAAGTGGTGGTACTCCAGGTTCTCCAGCGAATGGCACATGTTGTCCTCGCCACTGAGGAATTCCTTTTCCCACAGCAGGTTATCACCGCGGTGGATACGGCTGACGCCGCCCAGGTGAGCGGGCAGCTCGCCGACCCGCAACTCGGGGCCGTAGGAGCAGTTGCGCAGCTTGGAGTGGGCCAGGTACAGGTAGTTGCGCCGCTCCATCACATGGTCGGAGAACTCGTTGCCGATGGCGAAGCCTACCCGGTAGGGCTGGCCGTCATCGCCGATCACGTACAGGCCGGCCAGCTCGGGCTCTTCGCCGCTGTCTTCGGCAAAGGCGGGGCTCTGGAACGGCTGGCCGGGGCGTACCACGATCGAGCCGTCGCCCTTGTAGAACCATTCCGGCTGCACACCGGCGGTGCCGGAGGGCGGGCGACCGCCTTCGATGCCCCACTGGAAGATGCGGGCGGTGTCGGTCAGGGCGGTGCTGTCGTCGATTTTCTGCTGGTGCATCTTGTCGCGGGTCGAGGCGCTGCCCAGGTGGGTCAGGCCGGTGCCGCTGATCAGGCAGTGGGCGGGGTCGTCGTGGTCCAGCGGCGGCAGCACCCGGCAGTCGGCCAGGGCCTGGGCGTAACTGTGGGCGGTGGCGTCCAGGCCGCGGGCGAGCACTTCGTCGCACAGGCTGCGGGTGTTGCGAATCGCGGCCAGGGCCAGTTCACGCATGGTGCGGGTATTGCGTACCACCTGGATCAGGTCGCCTTCGATGACGCCGACGTGACGCGCGGCTGCAGGGGTTTCGAATTGGATCAGACGCATGCTGACTCCTGATTGTTCTTGTGGGGAGGGCTGTGTCCGACACTTTAAATTTGCGTGGCTTTGCTGCCTAATGACAGCTGTTGACCGAGGGATAACCAAAAGTAATCACCTATGCTGCCACCCCTGACTACCATGGCTTCGCGCCTGCGCATGCGCCAGTTGCGCCTGCTGATCAGCCTCGACGAGCTGGGCTCGATCCACAAGGCCGCCCAGGCCCTGTCGATTACCCAGCCGGGCGCGACCAAGGCCCTCAATGAAATCGAATCGACCCTGGGCGCGGTGCTGTTCGAGCGCACCAGCAAGGGGCTGGAGGCCAATGACCTGGGGCGCTGCGTGGTGCGTTATGCGCGCCTGATCAATACCGACCTGGCGCACCTGCGCGAAGAGATGATCGGTATTCTGCAGGGCCACGGCGGGCGGCTGTCGGTGGGTTCGATCATGGGGGCGGTACCGATGCTGGTGGAGGGCCTGGCGCGTCTGCGCGAGAGCCAGCCGGACCTGTCGGTATCGATCGTCGAGGACACCAGCGACCGCCTGCTCAGCTTGCTCGATCAGGGCCGTCTGGATGTGGTGATCTGCCGAACCAGCGTGAGCCCGCGACCGGGCGCCTATGTGAGCCGGGCCAGGCATCAGGAGCAGTTGGTGGTGGTGGCGAATCTGCAGCACCCGCTGGTGGGGTGTGCCGAGTTGAGGCTCGAGGCGTTGGCCGATTCACGCTGGGTGGTGTTCCCGGTGAACATGCCGATGCGCTTGACGCTGGAGCGTGAATTTCGTGAGGCGGGTTTGAGCTTTCCGCTGTATCCCATTGAAACTTCATCAACTTTTACCACGCTCACGTTGCTGTTGCAGGACCGTGGGCTGGTGGCGGTGATGCCGTGGGACTCGGCCAGGATCGCGCTCGAGCATGGGATGCTGGCGCAACTGCCGCTGGTGTTGAACTCGCGCAGCGAGCCCTATGAGGTGGTCACGCGCAAGGGGGTGGAACTGCCGGTGCCGGCGCAGTTGCTGATCGAGGCGCTGGGGGTGTGAGGTGACAGGCCGGGCCCGTCGCCGGCAAGGCCGGCTCCTNNGGCCTTGCCGGCGAAACGGTTGGCGCGAATCAGGCCGTAGAGCCGACCTTCTTCGCCGCCTGACCCTTGGCTGCCTGCTGGCGGCAGGCCTGGCCGAAGGCTTCGAACATCTTCACCGAGTCCGGGTTCTGCGCCGCCTGCCATTCCGGGTGCCATTGCACCGCGAACAGGAACGGCGACAGGCTTGGTGCATGGATCGCTTCCACCAGCCCGTCTTCGGCACGTGCCAGTGGCTCGAGGCCTTCACCCAGGG